>JASFSK010000006.1:0-27097 GCA_050114455.1 Desulfobacterales bacterium
AAGGGAAAAACCACAGCGGCCATTGGATTGGCCATCCGGGCCGCAGGCGCCGGTCTAAAAGTGTTCATTGCCCAGTTTGTAAAAATGGGAGATTACAGCGAAATTAAAGCCTTAAAGCGCTATTCCGATTTGATTACCGTGGAGCAGTTTGGGTTAGGCCGTTTTACGAACGGGAAACCGACACCGGGAGACATCCAGGCTGCTCAACAGGGGCTTGAGAGGGTGAGGTCTGTAATGGCTGCTGGTGAATACAAAATCATTATCCTGGAAGAAGCCAACGTGGCGGCGATGTTGGGGCTTTTTGCTGTACAGGACCTGCTTAAAATCATTATAAACAAGCCGTATGATAAAGAGCTCGTTATCACGGGCCGGGGTGCATCTCCCCGAATCATTGAGAATGCGGATCTGGTTACCGAAATGAAGGATATCAAGCATTATTACCAGATCGGTGTCCGGGCCAGGGTGGGGATTGAGAAATAATCTAAAATGATAAAGATGGCCAATGATGTGATGCAACTAGCTCCGGTAAGACACCTTTTTCAAAATCGGATCAAGCGCCAGACAGGGGATTGTGTATCAGGAACCGGTCGATTTTTGCTCAATATATCTGGCAATACAAGCTTTAAGGTCCTCGATGCCTGGAGTGGTATCAAAGACCAGCCGGCCGTTGATTGCGATACACGGAACTGGCGCCGGTTTGCCGAGAAACTTTGAAAATTCCTGATATCGGCGAGCTCCGGCCATGTCTTTGGTGATTATCTTTTCCCAGGATAAGACATCCTCAAATTCCGGAGCAACTGATTCGACCACACGGGTCATATAGACGCAAGGAATTCAGTGTTCTCCTTCGTGGAAAACCTCTAAATGAATGATTTTCGTATCCATATTCTTCCTCGAAGTTGATCTAAATTTTAAGTTTTCTCGAGATATCCATTCTCTATGAGCACTTCCTCAATAGCCTCCTCCAATTCAAATTTAGGGGGAATCGCATCAAAAAAAAGTTCTCCATCGATAAACAGAGACGGTACGGGAGCTACGCGGAAATGCCGATAAACCCCTTCTTCACCAAATAATGAACGGGAAAGCTCCAGAAAACGGTTTTTGCCATCACCTTTCATAAATTCGACGCGATGATAATCAACATATTGGCTGTATTTCGGCATCACCTCTCGGACAGCCTCATCCATATAAAGACAGGGCAGGCAGTAGTCGGCTTTGTACATTACTTCAATCAATATTTTTTCAGAATTTGGCGTTGTCATATGAATTGGATGTCATCATGGATCAATTGGATAATTCGACCGTCAGTCCTTCGGCAACTCGATGATCGATGATCAATTTTGTATTCAAGGGCATGGCCCAATCAGCGACCATTAGCAGAACTGGGGCTATAAGAATGGCCCTGAAAAGGGAAGGGGGCCACTTCTACTGATGGTCGTTGATCTAACATAGAAAATGCTAAATATCAACCGGATTCCGGATGTGATGCCATTTGACATTTAAATCACTTTAAAATAGATAGTAGCTGCCATCATCTGGCGGTCGGCCGAACCCTTGTTAGACCCCTGTAATTTGGCACACAAGGATCGTGTTTCAGATCGAGGCTGTAGGTCCTATATGGTATTGTTTATTTATCAGACAGTTGTCCAATGGAAATCCAACAAAGAATCGAACAATTTGTTCAACGCGAAGGTCGACGACCACGGATTCTGGTCGGTGACATGGATCAAAAAAATCATGATCACGACACCAAGCTTCTGGCCGCCTGTTTTGCCGAAGCGGGGTTTGATGTCGATATCAGCCCGCCGCACCAGACTCCTTACGGAACTGCCCGTATGGCGATTGAAAATGATGTCCATCTGATTTGTGCTTTAAGCGCTGGTAACAACCATAGGCACCTGATCACAGAGCTGGTAAAGATGCTCAAAGCAGAAGAGGCTGAAGACGTAATCATTATCATGGGTGGTGTCATCCCACAATCGGAGTATAAATTTTTAACGGCATCTGGTGTTGATTTGGTTATAAGTTCGGTACCGATAGACAGCGCCACCATAAATCGTTTATTAGATTTTTTCGAATAAAACGGAAACGGTAGTTCAGATGGAAATTCAAGATTACATTGATGGCGTTTTGGCCCAAAAAAGGCGGATGGTTGCCAAAACGATTACCTTAATTGAAAGCTCTCTGGCGGCACATCAGGAAAAGGCTAAAAAGATTGTCGATGCACTCCTGCCGCATGCCGGCAAAGCGGTCCGCATCGGCATAACGGGTGTGCCGGGGGTTGGGAAAAGCACCTACATAGAGAGTTTCGGACTGCAGTTGGTCGAACAAAATCATCGCGTGGCGGTCCTGGCTGTCGATCCCAGCAGTTCCAAAAGCGGTGGCAGTATCATGGGCGACAAAACCCGCATGGAGCGGCTTTCTATGGAGCAGGGGGCCTTTATACGACCCTCTCCGTCGGGTGGCACCTTGGGCGGTGTTGCCCGGCGTACCCGGGAAACCATTGTTGTCTGTGAGGCAGCCGGCTTTGACGTTATCATTGTAGAAACCGTTGGTGTCGGACAATCAGAAACCACTGTCGCTTCCATGGTCGATTTTTTCCTGGTATTGATGCTGGCCGGTGCTGGCGACGAGCTTCAGGGCATTAAAAAAGGCGTGCTCGAACTGGCTGATGCAATTGCGATTAACAAGGCCGACGGTAACAATATTGAAAACGCCGAAAATGCCAGAATCGAATATGAAAAGGCCCTCAATCTTCTGACACCTTCGTCGAAGAACTGGTCTCCTCCAGTTTTGACTTGCAGCGCAGTCACCATGGCCGGAATCGAAGATATCTGGCGCACCATCCTGGATTATAAGGAAAAACTGGAATCCTCCGGCGAGCTAATGGACAAACGCAGAAAACAGGCCTTAGACTGGTTGTGGGCTTTGGTTGAAGATGGATTAAGAGAGCGATTTTATAGGAATCCGGATGTTGAAAAAGCACTACCTGAAATTGTTGAGTCGGTTGAAAAGGGAATGACCGCCCCCACACTTGCCGCTCAGCGATTATTAAATCTTTTAGATGAATAAAACAGCGACAACAAGCAGCGATGTCTTCGGCGCCTTTCTGAGATCATAATCATATCCCAGTTCTGCCATTGGTCGCTGATTTCATCCTTTCGGAACCTCTGTATTTATCTTGCCGCCGCCGGTATAACCAAATAAAGTCACCCCGCAAAGTATTGAAAATCGTTGAATGAACGATTGACAATATTGGGTGGACATGATTCATTGAGCGCTCGGTTTTGAATATCATCGCCGGCGTGGGAGTCGGCCGGTAAAACTTCATATTTCGAAAGGAGAGTAGGTTTCATGACAGAGTTAATACCCAGAGAGAGAGTAATGAGAGTGTTTCGCAAAGAACCCGTCGATACAATGCCCTTTTTCAGTGGCTACGGAATGGTGGTTATGCCGGCCATCACCAAGCTGGGGTATCGATTCCCAAAAGTGCATAGCGATGTCAATATGATGGTCCAATCAGCTATTGAATCCAGCCGCATGTTCGGCTTCGACTCGGTGGCTGTTCCCTTCGACATGACCTGCGAATCCCAAGCGTTGGGAAATGAAATTAGCCTCTATGAGGATTCCGAAGACATCCTCTATCCCACTATTCCCGAAAAGCGCTGGAAAGGATTGGAAGAAGTCGATATTCCAGACAACATTCTGGAACTGGGACGGATGCCCATGATTCTTGAAGCTATTACACTCGCCAAACAGGAAGCCCCCGAGCTTGCGATCGGCGCCTGGCAGCTGGGCCCTTTTACCATGGCCGGGCAGCTTCTGGAACTGGACATCATGCTCAAGGGTGTCTTCAAACAAAAAAAATTAGTTGAAGCGGCTCTGGACAAAATCAGTGACATGATCATCAAAATCGGCCAGGCCCAGCAGGCGGCAGGTGCGGATTTTATTACGTTGCGCGAAATGGGTACCGGTACGGATCTTATCAGCCCCAGAACCTGGAAAACCATGATTATGCCGCGCGTAAAACGCATCCTGGCGGCCTGGGATTCCCCCAAGGTTTTGCATATTTGCGGTGCCACCGACATGATCATCGAAATGATGAATGAATGCGGGGCTGATGCCCTCAGCGTAGACATCAAAAACACCTTAGCCGAATCTCGCAAGAAAATCGGCAACGATCGCCTTCTTTTTGGAAACTTCGACGTATTCGCACTGCCCTGCAAAGAAGAAACCACCGTTGAACAAGCTGTCGAAGGCATCAAAGTCAACATTGACGGAGGGGTGGATGCGGTCTGGCCCGGTTGCGATCTGTGGCCGGACATTAAAGAAGAGAACATGCGCGCCATCGTGAAAACGGCCAGAGAGTATGGGCGAAAACCGAGTCCGGCGGTCGGTCGATTGAGCTAATTCATAGCGTACCTGACATTCAGCGCACCGGACCCTACCGAGGATGCTCGACCCGAATTAAGAAGGAGACGGAACCTGCCGCCCCCTTCTTAAAAATGGTCGAATTTGATATTGTCGTCTGCACTGGGGCCTTATCGCATATTGCTATTTATCACTTGATACTGTTATGGCTATCAGCATGGAAGAGATCTGGATCATAGGGGTCGGTCATTTCGGGCAGATCGCATACAGTCGGCTGTCGCAAGCGACCAAGAACAGGCGTTTTGTCCTGGTGGACCCTGACGAAAAAAATCTTCTGAAGTGTAAAGGGCCGGCTGCGACGCTTGAAATTTGCGATGGCGTGGAATTTTTGGTATCGCAGCTCGCAAAAGGCCGTCAACCGGATTGGATTATACCGGCGCTGCCCGTGCATCTGGCTGCCGAGTGGATTCTGTTGGATTTGGGACCCACAAAGATAAGGCGGATTTCGCTGCCGGCCGACCTCGATAGTCTGGTTCCCAACCCCTTTCGCGGCCCGGAAGAAAACCTGTATGTGAGCCATGCCGATTTCCGTTGTCCGGTTGATTGCGATGAACCCCGAGACATCTGCAGCGTTACCCGGAAACAGCGAAAACAGGACATGTTTGAACTGGTGGGAAATTTGGATATCGAACCGTTTGATGCGCTGACCATACGCAGCCATCAGCTAGGGCCGGGTATCGGGGGCTATCGTCCGGCACAACTTTTTGAGCTGAAGCTGAATGTAAAACGAGCCCGCGGGCCACTCCTGCTGAGCACGGCCTGCCGGTGTCATGGGGTAATTACCGGCCTCGAGCGAGTATCGTAGATTGGAAGCAGCCCTGGCGTGCTGTTCATTGTGCCGGTTTTCCACCGCTATGCGATATCGCGCTCGTTTTGATAAAGGGTTTTGAACAGCAGTTCTGCCATGTCAACGATCCGTGGGCCGGTGCGGCAGGTCAAGGCACAGTCGAACTGATATAATCTGTGGGATATCACGGCTTGCAGCGAGCGCCATTTCGGATCACCCTCAAGGCGGGGAATGAATTGACGGTCATACCCGCAAAAAAAGACCATCTCCGGGTCCCAATGCTCAAATTGAGTCCAATTCACTTTGGGATAGGCATCCGGGTATTCTCCGGTCACATTCAATCCACCGGCTCGGGAAATCACGTCATATTGGAAAGACAGCGGACCCGCAACAATTAGCTTATCTCCCTCCAGATCCAGCACCCGGCAAACCGTCAAACGCTTTTCATCCGGAATTTTTGCCACTTTATGATCCAAAAGATTCAAACGCCCTCGCAGTTTTTGGATGCGGTTTCGGGCGACGTTGGCAGCACCCAATAGCTCACCGAGGTCCAGCATAACCTCAAGCGAAGCTTCCACACCGGTCGGATTCACCAGAATCACTTGGATATTTGCCCGTTCCAATAGGGGTTTTAGCCGCTGGTGAGCAGTTTCCAGACCCAAAACCAGGTCCGGCTCCAGGGCGAAGAGTTTATCGAGGTCCGGTTCGAACCACAAAGAGACATTTGGAATCTGGTTCACCGATTTCGGATAATCACAGCTGTCCGTGACACCAACCAATCGATCTCCTATTTCGAATGCAAAAAGCATCTCTGTCAAAGCGGGAGCAAGGGATATGATTCGGTTATAATTCGGCCGGATTTTTGGTTTCATATTTGCTCCAAAAAAATGCATCCCTGCACCCCAGCAGCGCTGCAGCTTCTAAATCATTCTTGGCTTGACGGTAGTTGCCAATTCTGTAGTAACAAACGCCTCGGTTGAAATATGCCCTTGCAAATTCTAGTTTATTGTCGATGACCAAATCAAATGCCTGAATTGCTTCAGCATGATTGCCGGTGGACATGCGGCGCTGTCCTTCATCATACCAGTATTTAGCACCACAATCTGAATATTGAGATTTTTTCACGACACCCCACAAAATAAAGCCTCAAAAAGTCTGTTTGATCCATTTGAGCACAGATGCGCGTGCAGGAACGCTGCCTTGATGAAAACAGCGGCCGGCAATTACCAGCACGGGTGTCATCATGATCCCAACTTTCGAAGCTTCATTTTCGCAAGGTCTCAGAATATCATCCAGCATCGGAGACCATTTTGATGCTACCGTCCCGCAGCAGGCCCCCTCAGTAGGCATCTGGTTGGGTGAATCAATCAGAGAATACACTTTCTCCCAATCCATGTCGATTTGAGCCTTGCGGGCCACGTCTTTGGCTGTCCCTGGCTCCATGCCCAAAGAAGCCGCAAGCTCGCTGGCCTCGGTGCTGGTGTAGCTGATATGCCGCACGGGAATCGGCATCTCGAGCGTCTTGACAATGTCTTGTACCATCCGTGATAGATAGTCACATCGGGGGCACGGCGGTTCGGTTCCTATGATCCATATCTCATTATCAAACATGGTTGTGTTTTCCTCCGGTTGATTTCATGCAAAATCCATTCAGCTTTGCAACAAACTGATGATCCGCTCTGTTTTGTAAACCTTGTTGTCGCACCCATCTTTTGATTGAAAACCTATATAATATTTAACATTCCATCCGTCAATCATCTTAAAGACGATTGTGAGACCGATTCAAGATGAATGCAAGTAAAAACTTGTCATCACCTGATTTTGAGGGTATACCCAAACCATCAAACTTCCAAACGGACTGGCTTTCCCCGGAGCATAGGACACAAAGTGATCTAAACAAAATTGTTTACAAGGAGAAGATATGGCGGTGATCGAAAAATTTCTGGGCCAACGCGTCGAAATACCTGAGGATAGACTGTACTATGCGAAACAGGGGCTATGGGCTAAATCGGAAGGCAATGAGATGGTTTTTGGCCTCACCGAGCCGGCCCTGGTGCTTGCTGGTGGTGTCAATGATCTGGATTGGCTGGTCAGTGAAAATGCTTCGGTTAAATCAGGCCAGGATGTCGTTTTCGTGATTACGGGAAAAATAATGTACATCGACACACCCCTGAACGGTAAGATTTATTTTAACCCGGAATTAAAGCAAAATATAGCACTGTTTACACATGATCCATATGGTGAAGGGTGGCTGTTTAGAATTCAATCCGATGATGATCTGAAGGCTGGCGTCCAATCGGCATTGGAAGCCAAAGGGTATGCAGACAGCTTGAAGAACAGTGAGGGATTAAAAAATCCCAAGGGCCTCAAAGGTGGGGTATCAGGTATATGCAAAGCGGTTTACTCTGGTATTCGGGATCAAAAAATTTCGAAGTGAATGGTGTCGCTGAAATTTGCACATGCGTTCACCCTGTACCCTGCGCACTTTTTGCTTTTAGGAATTCGTTTCGATATACTCGGCTGCGTATTTGGCAGCCCTTGCACCGTCGGCGCAGGCGGTCAGGACCTGCCACATGTCGGTCTCGCGAACATCGCCGGCTGCAAAAAGACCCGGAAACGTCGTCATGAGTGTTTGATCTGTTTTGAGGTAGCCGTCCGCTGTTTTTTCGACCTGGAGATCCAGCATTCTCGTGTTCGGCCGCCAACCGGTGGCCAGAAAAATTCCATCGATTGCCAACTCCCTGTCATTGCCGGTTTTAGAGGACAACTCTACGCCATTGATTACATTCTCGCCCTTATAGCCGGTGACTTGCATATTCAACAGCAGTTCAATATTTTTTTGCTTTTCAATCAAGCCCCGATGGGTGGCATCCATCGCAAGTTTGTTGCTACGTGATATCAGTAATACCTTCTCGGCAATGCGGGCCAAGGTTAGGGCGTGCTGACCGGCAGTATTGTCATTGCCCACAACAGCCAGAACTGCATTTTGTCCCCTGTAAAGGGGGCCGTCACAAATCGAACAGAAATGGACGCCGTTGAGATTGGCGTTGGTGACGGCCAGTCTTTTTGGAACCCGGCCGGTGGCGACAATGGCACTGGAAGCCCGGTGTGACTGGCCGTCATCGTCGTCACCAACAAAAGCGGTATTTTCAAAACCGAGTCTTCTCAATCTGGTCATGGTAAAAAAGGCACCTTCTTGCTGGACCTGCTGAAATGCCATCGTACCGAATTGAGTGCCGGAAACTTCTTCCATGAATCCGGGGAAATTCGCAAGGTGGTGGATCATGTATGTGCTGCCCCCAGGGACATCGCCGAATACGATGACCTCCAACCCCAGCCGCTGGCCGAATAAAGCAGCCGTCAATCCCGCCGGACCCGACCCCAGAATCATCAAATCATATCTATTTTCAGACATGTGTCGTGACCTTTAACATGATGTTTTTATTTCGATTGAATATTGAAGGTCTAAGGTCGGCATTCGGTTGATATTTGAAAAGATCTTGCATAAAAACGCCGGAGCGAAACGACTTGAGAATTCTTCAATATTCATTGCTCAATCTTCAATGTTTGTTAAGACTGCGAGTAAGGCTGAAACACACCTTTGCTGGACCAATTTCCCGTTTTGGTCGCTTCCGCAATCGCCTTCATGGATTCCGGCGGCCCGATAAGAACAATAATGTTATTGTGTTTAATTCGGTCTGAGGGGAGATTTGACCTCTCGATTGTCCAATCACCCATGACGAAATTAAAAATAAACATCTGTCCCTTCGCGTCGATGAACCCTTTTGCACGGACCACCGAAGCCGGTAAATTCTTAGCCATGGCCTCAATTTGTTCGATACCTTCACCCAGCCACTCATAAGCGACGGACATGAGTGTATCCGGTGGGGTAATTTCCAGCTCAGGACTGTCGAGAAGATCATCGATGAAATTATCGAGTTCTTTATCCGATAAAATAGGCTTTTTCGCAGAAGGCGGAGATGGTGTTTCGGATTCGTCGATTTTTTTATCGAACAGATCAAAAAATTGGTCCAGGGGAATATCCGCATAGGTGGTTTCAAAAAAAAGAGGGTCAGAATGAAATTGATGAACAATTTTTTTTGTTTTTTCAATGGTTTCCGATGAGGCAACATCGGTTTTGTTGATGATAAATACCGTGGATGACGCGATTTGTTTGTCCAGCGAAGCATAGACTTCATGAGCATCTAAGAAGTGGGCCGCATCAATCAGGCAAAATTGTTCGATAAATTGAAACCGCTGGTTGAAAATGGGCAGCTCAAGGTCTTTTTTTAAATCGGACGGATTGGCAACACCGGTGGATTCGATAAGAAGAACATCAGGCCGAACGGTCGTGTTGAGTTCGTAAAGACCCTTGATGAAATCGGTTTTGACACAGACGCAAAAAATGGACCCCTTGCTGATTTCCATCATGTCAATGTCTTCGCCCTCAACAAGCGTGCCATCCACTCCAATCTCACCGAATTCATTGACCAAAATCGTCAGCTTTCTCTCCTGGGGAAAGCGTTTGATGATGCGGTTCAAGAAAGTGGTCTTGCCGCTGCCCAAGAAACCGGTTATCAGATAAACACGGGTGACGTCCGACATGGATTAAATTTTCTCCTCGATCTTTTTTTTAATTTCATTCGCGCTAAGAACTTTTCCGGTAGCAATCACGTCACCGTCAATCACAAGCCCTGGTGTCATAAACACGCCCAACTTACTGAAATAATTAATATCACCAACTTTGGTGACGATAATCTCAACTGCTGGATCAAACTCCGATGCGGCCTTCGTAGCATTTTCATATAGCTGATCACATCGTTTACATCCCGTTCCCAGAACCTCAAGTTTCATGGTCTGATCTCCTATTACCAAAGACACCCAAATTACTGCCGTCCCCTTTTAAGCATGCCAGTGGGCACAGAGCAACGCCATAAGTTCGTTGCTTGAGAAACTTCAGACAATCAAAGGCGTTGCTTTGCTTTTTTCATAAAACATTTCAAGTGGATTTTGACAAAACTTGCAAACACCTAATTTGACCCGTGAGGAGGGGGTAAATTGCCGCCAAAGGTCTCGGTAAGCCTCCAAACTCTCGGTATCAAGCATACCGGTTAACTCTTCTGGGGGTTCCAGCTGCCTTATGCGGTCTGATTTTCCACAATACGGACATCTTATGCCAAAAAACGCCATTTCCGATCTCGGCAAACCGAGTTCAATGATCAGTTTTTTTAATTCCGCAACCGCTGCCTGGGTATTCAAAGTAAATGTGACTCCTTATGGAGAAAGAGGGGCCCTGAAAAGGGCCCGGAGTTTGAGCGTTTATTATTTCTTATCCAACCTTCGAATCTACACGGGTGCTCTTGCCGGCCCCGGCTTTGGCAAGGTTTTCCTGGATTTTGTCAAATTCGAATCCATGGTCGCGAAGTGATACAATGCGTTCGCGCATGTCATCCGTCGGGGCACGCTTGGCCATCTCATCGATGAGCTCCTCGTACTGTGGAATGATACTTTCAAATACCAGGTCTTTTTCAATGCAGATGGTCGGTAATACTTTGCCTTTAAGTTCAAGAAACTTGCCGACACCGTCTTTGTTTTTGATGGACCATTCGGTGTATTCGATCATTTCTTGAACATCAGATGGCAAAGCCGCAATGGACTCCATCATATACCCGCAGGCGGCGCACTGGACGCTGTCCAGCGTGAGAACGTCAATGTTTATTTTGTCTGCCATGATCCGAACCCTCCTTTCATATTTTTACCAAGATTCCGGATACTTGGCGTAGTATTGATAATACCAATCACGGGCTTCGATCGCCTGATCCATATGTTCCACCGGAACATCGTAGGGCATATCTCAGCCAGGCGCAAAGGTATAGCCATGTTGCCCTCCGGCGGCAAGGCTCACAATCGCATCTTCCCGGGGCGAAAGCAAACCAAGACTCAAGGCCAAGGTCAACTTTAAATTGCCGCCAAAACCGACACCGTATTTGCGGGCAAGGTCGCGGATAAAGTTCATGTTCATCTGCTCATCGATGGCAAACCCATGGGTACCGACCTGGCAGACTTCTTCCATGACCTTGGTGGCATCACCGCAGATAAAAAAGGAGGAGGTATAGCCAGCGTCCTCTATAACCTTATTTGCGGCCTGACTGTTGGGTTTAACATATGTCCGAAATGTTTCGGGTTTGATCTGGGAAGCCACGGGATCAACATTGGCGATGATTTCGCAACCCATTTCAGCATAGAATTCCGCTGATTTGGCACCGATTTCACCGGCAAATTTGCAGACTTCTGCGGCGAAATCCGGATTTTTGTAAACGTCCGTAAAAATCCGAACCCCAGCAAGGTGGGAAGCCAGGGTCAACGGACCGCAAAACAGCCCCATCAGTACGCAGTCTAACTCATCTAGTTGGGGTTTGGCGATCTTGGCGGCTTCAAAAAGGACGGGCCAGCGACCATCGTCCTTAGACGGCATTTTAAGGCCGGCTTCGGCGGGCGTTTTATTCGAACACGGATGGGTTTTTACGGATGGAACATTATCCTCCCACCATTTGAGTTCACATCCCACCGCATTTGCTTCTACAGAAAGGTCAAAAATGAGGGGAATGCCATCTGCTTTATACCTTTTGGCGGTGTGAACCACGCCTTTTGCCAGCAGTTCAGGGTCCTTGAGCATTTTGTCAGCCGGCTCATTGATCAAAAAAGCACAGTGAACTCCCGCATAAGGTACCCAGGGTGGAATGTCAGTCATTTTACCCCGGTAGGCATCAATCAATCTTTGTTTAGCCATGTGATGTCTCCTTTTCTCTTTTTTTTACGTTACGCTTGCTTTTACCTTACCAGTGGACAAACGTTTTTACCAATCACCTCCTTTCAACGGATGCATATCCCCTGACGACGGAAAACCCGGCACAGGTGGTCTATGCGCAATTGCTTTAGGGTTCTTGCATGCCCACCCAAAGGCGGGATCACATTTCCATACTTGTCCTAAGAATGGTTTTGTCATGATTCCTTTGTTGCGGGCTCTCTTTTATTCCAGAAGGATAATGCCATAGTAGTTGAATGTTTCCGCCGTATGTGTGGCGACAGTTGATGTGGTGCCCAAGTTTTTCAGTGTCCCGATCACGTCGATGGAAAAAGACTCCACCGATGGACGCTTCTCCTGGGGGAATTGGCAATCGGCCGGGTATGCGCACTCTTTGCAAAGGGCGCAGCACTCCCCAACCAAGCTGAACGCTTTATAATACCCCTCCAGAAACAGCATCCGTTCGAGGCTGATCGTCCCTTTCCAGCATCGAACCTGCGTGGCGCGTTTCCGGTCGTTGTTGCGATAAAAATCCGAACAGCTCTTGCTGCCCACCAGCAGCAGCGCATTGCCGTACTCCGCCAGTATCGCCCGAACCTTTTGCGGGTCGGGGGTTGCCGGCGGGCAGGACCAGTTGGTATTGTAACGGCTGCAGCCGTAACGGCATTTGAGATGTACCCACTCGGCCACAACGATCTTGTCGATGCTGAAGGGGAAAATGGCGTTTAGACCGTAGCCTCTGCCCTTTTCCAGCAGTCGTTGTATGAGTGCGTGGGAAATCCCGGTGTTGTTTTTGAACTGTAAAATTTTTCGTTCTTCCATACCCTCAGCACTTTTCTTTGGGTTCATAACGAAACTGCACATCCTGCGGCAAAGCCATCCCCATGGCCACCTCGATGGTTTTCAGTACCGCCGACGGAATGGCACACGAGGGGTGACAGCCTGATTTTTCGGCCGCCACGTAAACCGGATTACGCGTCATCGGCATGAACAACTCCTTCAGCGAGATCTGCGCCAACCGTCCGGCCAGCAATCGAATCTGCTTGCATTCGGAATCGGTGATCTCAATGGCCACAATCCGTTTGTCGATTTTCTGCACCCTTATGCGGCATGCGAACCCACAGATGCCCGGCGTTACGGTCATACATGCCTGATGGGGCGCAATCCCGGTTGCCTTGTCTGTCATGGCCGCCGCACTTACTGGTCCAGTACGTCGTCGGGAACGATTCCCCGAAGATTTGGGAAATCATCGGTCATGTGGGGCAGCTGCATGGCTTCCATAAATTCTTGTTGGAAGTTTCCCTCCACCGTCAATTCGATGTATTCTACGTTTCGGGAGCACCAGTTGGCCTCGACCCGTTTTTTGACGTTCAAAAGTGCCGCCCGGCATCCATCCCCGGCCGCATTACCCACACCCTGAATCATCTCGATCTTACAATCCGGAAACAGGCCCATGATCAAGGCCTTCTCCCGATCCACATGGGTCCCGAAGGCACCGGCAATCTTCACCGTGTCGACCTTATCCAGCCCCATCCGTTTCACCATGAGTTTGCAGCCCGCATACAGGGCCCCCTTGGCCAGCTGAATCTGCCGCACGTCTTTCTGGGTGATAACGATATCTTTGTCGATGCTGGATTCTTCGGCCCAAGCCAGCACAAATTCCGGCTGATTGGTGTCCGGGTTTTTGCGGAAGCGCGGGTGATCCTTCAACGCCTTTTTGTTGAAAACCCCGCTCTTCATGATGACTCTCGAACGGTACAACTCGGCCAGCACGTCGAGGATACCCGATCCACAGATCCCCTTGGCTTTCATTTCCTTGGGTTCGGAGTATTTGCGCCAGGCATCCCGGCCGATCACCTTGTAATCGACTTCCTTGGTCTCCGGATCGATTTCGATCCGCTCTATGGCCCCCGGTGCAGCCCGCATTCCAAAGGCCAGTTGGGCGCCTTCAAGGGCCGGACCCGTGGCACAGGATGAGGAAATCAACTTGTGCCGGTTGCCGAGCACCAGTTCGCCGTTGGTACCAATATCAATGATCAGCTGGTTTTCCTCATGCTTGTATGGCTCTTCGGCCAGCAGAACGCCGACATTATCGGCACCCACAAAACCGGCCTCGATGGGCAGAACGAACATGTAGGAGGAGGGATTTATCTTAACCCCCAGGTCGCGGGCCTTGATATCCATGCTGTGGTGAATGACCGGCGGGAAGGGTGCCAGACCCACGTACTCGGGATTGAGGTTCAACAGGATGTGATGCATGGCCGTGTTGAACCCAATGGTAATATCCTCGATGTCCTCCCGGGCCAGGCGCAGGTAGGTCTTGCCCTCTTCAGGAACCTCGATGTATTCGACCGGCCCTTTCTCACCCTTTTTCTTTTTTTTCTTTTTCTTGGGTGGATAGGTGTTGGCAATGGCCTTATCGATGAGCTCGTTCAAACCTTCGATAATGTCATCGCTCATACGCTGAAGGCCGTCGGGTGTGGTCATGTGAAAGGTGATGCGGGCCATGACGTCTTCACCGTATTTGCACTGGGGATTCATCATAGAAACCGTGTCGATGACCTCCATGGTAGTCAGATCACAAAAATACGCCGCCACCGTGGTCGTACCCACATCGATGGCCAAACCGTAGGCACGCTCAACCTTACCCGGCTGGAATCGAATGACCTCCTTGTCGTTCCAGACACTGACCGTCACGCTCCACTTGCCCTCACGCAGGGCCGTCGGCAGTTCCCTCAGGGTAAAAATGTCCACCGTCAGGTCCTTCAAGCCGTATTCTCTTTCCAATCCTCGACAGACCCGTTCGAAATCACCGGTGGGTTCCTCGAAGGTCGGCGGATCCACTTCCACGTAATAGATCCTCACTGCCGGGTTATGCTCAATATAGATATCCCGGGCCGCCTTGCTCACCACCTGCTTACCGGCTCTGGACTCTTCGGGCACAAACACCAGAATGTCTCCTTCGATCTGTGCCACACAGGCGAGACGAAATCCTTTTTCCCTGCGTTCGGTGTTAATGAATTTTTCCTCTTCTTCCTGCCAGGGACTGACGTTGGAGAGGCTCGATTGAACATTGTACTTTTCGAAATGCCCCTCCTCGATGCGCACAATGCATTTGCCGCAAACTTTTTTTTCTCCGCAGAGCGCCTCGATATCAACCCCTAACAGTCGTGAGGCTTCAATGATATTAATACCTTTTGGTACTTCACCTCTACGGCCAGAGGGCTGAAAGATCACCATCGCCATATTTTCATCCATTCGCGAATCTCCTCCTCCATAATTATGTCAGCAGGGCCCTGCATGGTCCATGCTGATACAGTTTCACATCAGCGGACAACAGACAATGCTGAGACTTGAACACTGCCCGGACTGCTTCCTTTTGTTGGCCGACGCCCGGGAATCGACAGTCTCGATAGCGTTGTAGGCTAACGTCTATTTTTGCATTTCTCTCAAACGTGAGATCATTTTGATGCCTTCCGTGACCGCATTGCCCGCAGATTCGGCATACCCGTCGGCGCCAAACAAATTGGCCACATCCTGGGTGACGGGCGCTCCCCCCAGCATGATCCCCACGTTTGGGTTTTTCTCCTTGATCATGGCGATGACCTTCTTCATGCCCAGCATGGTCGTGGTCATCATGGCGGACATGGCCACCACTTCGGAATCGGTTCGGAGCTGTTCCTCTACAAAATTTTCCAGCGGCACATCCCGACCCAAGTCGTGTACATCCCAGCCGGCCACATCGAACATCATCTTGACCAGGTTCTTGCCGATGTCGTGGACGTCACCTTGGATGCTGCCGATGACGACTTGGGCATTGACTTCGCCTTCCTTTTTGGGAACATGCGGCCGCAGGATATCCAGACCTAAATAAAGGGCATCGGCGCACATCAGCACCTCGGGCACAAAATATTCATTCTTTTCGTAGAGCTCACCCACGACCTCCATACCCGCCGCCAGACCGTCCATGATCCCCTCGAGGGCTGCGTGACCATCATCCAGCCATTGTTGCGCGGCTTCCTTGACCGTATCCTCTTCATACTCGATGACACCGTTTTTCAACTGTTCCGTTAGTTCTTCTTTTGTTGCCATTAAACGTCTCCTTTCTAAATTTTATCAGAATCATAGTGCCGAATTCGTTTATTCTTTATGTTGATAGCCTTGGCGCCTTGTACGACGGACTAGATCCGTCCCACAGCAGGGGTGGGCCCGACCTTGTATTCCCGTGCGGTTTTTTCCATGGCACGGAAATTTTCTTCTTTAATGTCCGGCCACAGATCGCAGCCGGGCCAGACTGCATCCACCATGCCATCGATGTTGGTCTTGATTCCTTCAACGGCCATTTCGACGGTGGTTTCCTCCGCACAGGGCAGAGCAAACACATCGAAATTGCCGAGAATAATGGCATCGTCACCTAACTTTTTGCGAGATTCCAGCAAGTTGTTTTTGATGTCAAAACTGACTGCCTGCCCACCCGAGTCCGTCACAATTTGCCACATCATCTCAGCCAGAGGATCCGTAGAACCGCAGATGTGCAGGACCTTGGGCGATTTCCAGGCCGACATGATCCGTGTCAATCTGGGCTTGATCACGTCCTTGAAGGTTTTGGGACTGAGAAGATCGGCAGCGACACCGGGCTCGCGCAAGGTAATGAAATCGGCCCCTGCAGCCTGTAAGCCTTTCCCAATTTCAATGATCATATCCGTGAAGCTGTCCAAGATTTCCGCTACCTTGTCTTTTTGCTTGAAAACCCCTTTCAGGACCTTGTCCAGTTCGATGGTCTGCCCGCACTGGGTGAAGGGCCCCAGCTGCCAAGCACCAACGGGTAATTCTGGAGCCTCTTTCTTGCAAATTTTGATGGCCTCGGGAAGGAGGGTCATGGGGTACTGATCCATAATCGTGTCGATCCGCTCCTGGGTGATCTCCACTTGATCCAGTTCGGCCCAGTTTTTTTCGGGGATGGTGGGATAAAGAATGTCCTCTGAGTCCTCATACAGACTGATCTTGTTACCCAGAGCCTCTGACTCCCAGCACATGTCAAAGGGGATCACGATGGAATCCAGGTTAAACATCCTGGCGGATTCGATCCCCGCCCAGGCCAGCTTCTCAGCCGATTCCCGATGAATTGAGGGGAAATTGTATCCCAACTTCTTGATGGCGGGAGCCAGGACCATTCCCATACCTGTGAAAAACGGCATTGTGTCGACGGGTTCACGGTTGAAAAAACGTGTTACTCTTTCTATGGGACTGAGTTCAGCCATAAATACCTCCCTTCCTTTAAGGTTAACCAGCGTTATCTGTCGTTGTTTTCCGTGTTCCTTTCAAACCTATCTGCATCATTTCCTGGCGGGGCAAGGATCTCCAGAATATGAGATTTTTGAACACATTACACATATATGAATTGAACCCTTTTTGAAAATCGTCCAAAAGATGATTTTCAGGATAAAAGCAGATGATTTTAGCGGTCGAAAGATACAAGCGAAAGACCGTTTGATGACCTGTGGTTTTGAGAGACATTAATCAGCGGCCACCAGCAGCAAGGTGGCCCGGGCCCCTTCCAGGGGCCATCCCCATACCCCCAGCTCTGCGGGTGGTCGCTGATTGATATTCGGACAGGGAAGGTAGTTCCGTTTTACTGGAATGAGGAATCGGCCATTTTTGTTTCGAGTGTATCTAACATACAGGATTTGTCAATACGGTCATAAGCGGCTACGGAAAAAACAGATTTGTTTTGTGCGGATATCAAAGATTTGAGATGAACCAAACCCTTGGTTGTCAAACGGTATTTATGGTTTGATACTTGGTGGGCCCAACGGTTACTTAAAAGAATATTCATCACGTCCTTAAAACTTCGGGATAGTGTATACTCATAGCCGAAGTTACCGTACACCCTCTGTAAATGAATTGGAATATCTTGAACCCCATCATTTTTTGACAACAGCTTTAGCAGCTCTGTTTGGCCCAACCCCTCCGGTCGATCTTCCATGCACAGGATCATCATTACCCAAAGTGATTTGAGCGGATGTGTTTTTTGGGCTTCAGTGCACCACCGGCGCAGCTTTTTCAACACGCCTTTCAGCGTATGTCCGTCAATATTGTCGCCGGGGTAGGTTTTTACCATAAAAGACGATGTGATACCCAACAATCTGTAGGTCCGCTGTTTGATTTGTTCCAAATCCGGGTCATAATTGCGATAGTCATAGGCCAGCAGATACGGCTTGAATCCTTCACTGCGATCCAATTCCAGCAGGGGGGAAGGTATTTTTTTCAAATTACCCCTGGCCTTTAGAAGCCTGAAGATGTCGGATCCGAACAAAGGGTAGGTATAGAGGTGAACATGAACGCTGGACTCACCGTTGTGGATGCAGGATATTGACAGTGTGGCGGTGATGCCGACGTCATTGATTGTTGATTCGGGGGAAAAGAGCTGGACGCTCAATCTGGGTAGCACTTTCCCCTCTTTGAGTAGCTGTATGGATTGGTTGATTTCAGAAACCGTACAGCCCCTGCGCAGGCGTTTGGAGAGATCCTCGGTCAAGGCATCCGCGCCCATAAATGCCACTTTCACATTGGTTGTCCCCAGTTTTCTTGTCAGCTTTTTCGTCAGTCCCTTGGGTCGTAAAAAGCATGAATACACGATTTCTCTGCCAACCTTTCGGTTTATTCGCTCTAAATAACCGCACATTCGCAACGCCCATGCTTCGCTGATGTTAAACGTATCGTCCCATATATCCACAAACTGAATCTCAGGATTGTTTATGAGCAGCTCAAGCATTTCATCGACAAAGCCGTCGCTCTGGACCGCGCAGTGAAAATCTTGGCCAAACTGACTGGCAATGGCGCAAAACAGGCATCCGCCCTGCGATTTTCGAGCCCAATTGCAAGCTCTCTGGAGTGTTATTGCTAAGGTTTTTTTCCCTGTTCTCACATGGGCAAAAATGTTTTGTTCCAGCAGGGAGGTGCTGGAAAATGGGGTGGATATCAAGGCCTGTTTCTGCGGCATCCAGAACACTAAGCTCGGAATGTCGAGCAGTGCATACAGGAAATGTTTAGGCCAGGACCCGGTCATGGTGTCTTTTTCAAGAAGAGGCAGCAGCGAGAACAACGCATTTTCAGCGGCCCCTCTTACAATAAAATCCGGAGCGATGTCGACCACCTGATTCGCGAAAATGGAATAGCGGTACATCATTAAATTCTTATAGTTATTGGACATTTCGTTGCCTCCCATAATAATGGGAGCGGTATTGATCGTCCGTAGACACCACACAATCTTAGGCAATATAAAAAGATTGGCAGAATATGGAGCGGAAACCAGCAGGATGTCGCATTCGGCAAAGCCGATCTGTTTAAAAAAACGGCCGAGGAATTCATATCCTTTCAGCGTTGCATCCTCCAGGGAGAGAAAGATGCTGTCAGCATCGATGGCTTCACCACAAACGGGTTGATATCCCAGCTCCGTTACGATGCGTTTCAGCGTTGAATAAGCCAGACTGTTTTGCCTTGTGAGAGAGATGATGCCGACTTTTTTCATCTTGTTCTGTTTAACGGTTAATCATTTGTGGAATAGATACCAGCGCGGTTTGCTATAGCTCCGGGTCCACCAACCCGAGCTGTATTGCAAAATGGACTAGCTTGACGGGGGAGTCAATATCAAGTTTATCCATAATTTTAGCACGATGGGATTTAATTGTACTTATGCTGACGCAGAGCATATCGGCAATTTGCCGGGTGGTGTGACCTTCAGCGATCAGTTGAAAAACCTCCCTTTCTCGATTGGATAGTTGATTGTAGCGCTCTGCCCTGGAAGAGCTTTTTCGCGGAAAGCGGTAGGTGTCCACCAGCACTTTGGAAATGGATGGACTCAAAAAGGTCTCATCATTCATGGCCGCGTGGATGGCCTGGATGATATCCCGACCGCTGGAATCTTTCAAAAGGTAGCCGGACACCCCAGTCTCAAAAAGTTCATGGATATAGTGCTCATGTGAATACATCGACAGAATCAACACTTTGGTGTTCGGCACCTGTTTCCGAATCCTTTTGGCAGCTTCGATGCCATTCATCAGCGGCATGGCAATATCCATTATGATAACTTCCGGCTTCAGTTCCAGAGATTTGTCGACCGCATCTCGTCCATTTACGGCCTGGCCGACGACCTCTATGTCCGGCTGGTCATTCAACAAACGCGCCAAACCTTGCCGAACAATCGTATGATCATCAGCGATCATGATTCGAATGGGTTTAGCCATGGCTTTGTGTCTCATCAAAGGGTATCTCAATCCGGATTCGGGTTCCCTCTCCCGGTTTGCTGCGCAGCTGGAAAGTGCCGCCCAGAAGGGAGGTCCGTTCACGCATGCCGATGAGTCCCAAGCTGCGTTTGTCCTTGCCTATGATCTGGGTATCAAATCCGATACCATCATCTTCGCATAGGAATATGATCCTTGGGAAGCTTTTGATGATTGAAAGACGGAAGTTTTTAGCATCGGAATGCTTCAGGGTATTGGTCAGCGCTTCCTGGCTATATCGATAGAAAACCGTTTCCATGTCAACATGCAAGCGATGGTCAAATCCAACCATATCAAACTCGATGTTTAGACTCGAATGATTCTTGATCTCTTTAAAATAAAGATTAAGGGCCGGCTCAAGACCCAAATCGCTCAATAGTGTGGGGTGTAAGTGATATGAGAGGCGTTTGATTTCTGATGATGTTCGCCTCACCATGTTTCTTATTTCAGAAATTTCTGTCTTGCGTTTTTTGTCCTCGGCTGAAACGCTCTCTTCCAGACGTTCCAAAGCCAGTTTTATGGCTGTCAGCGATTGACCGGATTCATCATGTAGTTCTCGTGCGATACGGCGCCGTTCTTCTTCCTGGCTCTGAAATAATTTTTCTGTAAGCTGTCTTAACTCCTGCCCATTGCGACGAATCGTCTCCCGCATCTGGGAATTGACAATAGCGCCGCCTAAGAAATTTCCAAGAGAACCCATTAGATGTAACTCATATTGACTCAGTCTTCGGGATACAGGGATATCAAGCCCGATAAACCCCACCCCTTTGCACTTAAAGGTAATCAGAAAACAGGTAAGCCAAGGCGTAAAATTCTGCCGATTTATTCGGACGCAAGCTTTAAATGTGGGAAATATGGGTTCAGGCTTTAAATTCATGTCATCTTCAATTAGGGCCTTGCTCAATATTGGATCTTTGAATACGAGATCGGACGGTTTTTCAATGTGGTCATCCGGAAAACCAAAGTTGGTAATAACCTCGGTTGTTTTTCCTTCTCGATCAATTAAAATAACGGCGCCACGGTTGAGTTGAAGCACTTTTAGCACGTTTTTGAGCGTTTCGCGCAGAATGAGATTCAAGGCCATGTTGTGGTTTATGGCTACGGCAATACTGTTCAGAATAGAAAGCTCCCGATTGCGCTGCTTGAGATTTTCTTCCGTACGTTTGCGATGGGTAATGTCCTTGATAATGCCCTCGTATTCAATATCGCCGGTTTCCGGATTTTCGTACCGTCGGCTGGACATCAGCGCATGAATGGGTGTACCGTTGCTCATTTTGAAATCCACTTCATAATCTTTAACGGAGCCCTTGCGATTGATGACCGTTAAGAATCTATCTCTATCTTTGGTATCGTGGTAAAGGTCTCTGGCAGAGCCGGCTTCTATCAGATCTTCCTTTCTTCGATACCCCAGCATTTCAACACCGGCCTGGTTGATATCGAGTATCTTGCCCGGCTTATTCGTCGTGTAGATCATATCGTGGCTGCCTTCGAATATCCGGCGGTATTTTTTCTCGCGCCTGGCAACCTCTTCTTGAAGCCTTTTCAATTCGGAGATATCTTTGAATATCTCGAGACCGCCGGTAATGCACCCTGATGCATCGCGAAAAGCCGAGGTCGAGCAAATGATGGGTATTTTATGACCGTTGATGTTGGTGATTTCGTACTCACGATTATGGATATTTCGGTCTTCATCAAAAGCACGTTTGAGGGCGCAATCAGACTCACAAATTGAATTCTTAAATACATCCTTGCAGTACATCCCGACGGCATCGTGAGCAGAAAAGCCGGTAATTTTTTCGGCAGCTGGATTGAAATATGTTATGCGCCATTCATGATCTGTCGTAAATAGACCATCCGGAATACGGTCCAAAATCTCAACAAAGCTTTCCTCTTTTTGGTATAAATGTTCCAGGGCTTTGGCATTGTATTTGTGGATCTGATCTGAAACAAAATAACTCCACCCGCTCGGGTGGATCTCTCCTTTTTGTTTAAAATAGGAACAGGACAGGCAGGAGGACAGTTTTTGAAAAAAATCCTCTTGGATACGGTTTGTGCAGTGAGTCTTTGAAATCAGCCAACACTCGGTGGACCCTTTACCGTGGACCGGACAAAGCACCTTGGAACAAGCCAGCAGTTCCCAGCATGGTCGTTTATTAATTTGTCTTTTGCGCTTAAGCGTTATTTCGATAAGGTGATTTTCCAGCAAGGAACTCACAATATGGGTCTCCTTTGGCCCGGCAGTATGGCTCTTCGGCCGCGAAGGTAAAACAACCGTCAGGATAATCTTGACCATAAATCAGATCCATGAAAGCGGCGGTTACCCCGCGAAGCATATAACACTTGCCTGTTTCTGCCGGACCGAATAGTTCTAAATAACCGGGGGCTTCATATGAATCGCTTACCTGGATTCGAAGTCTCTCGTTGGGTATTATTTCTCTGACCGCTAGATCCCCCCATCCAAAGGCCACTGCCACGGCAGCAAAGCCTAAAATCTGATCTTTTTTGTTTTCGACCATCGGCTTGACCACCTGTTCCCATTCCCAGGAATTGCGAATCCCTTGAAACGTCGCATAACCACATTCCTGTGCCGCTTCGATCAAGAGGATTTCCGCTGCGGCGCCCCCCCGACGGTTCATCTTTTGCTCAAAGCCAAAGCTCAGCCGATTGTAATAATGGACTGAAAAAAGAGAAAGATAAACACCAAAAAGAGGAATGATTCCTTTTGATTCCCTTATCTGACTGCCCTCCATGACCGCATGGATGATTTTGCTGACGTCAATCGCCACTTACCGCTCCTTCGCCTTGAAGACACACACATCATCGCGCTTCATTTTACAGTGGGTCTCCTCAACCACATAGTATCCGAGGGGACGGTCATATATTGCCTCTAAAGCGCCGGCTATCCACCCCCTGGTAAAGTGACAGCCAGGCGTATTACGTCTTCCATGTTTGGCCAGCCAGCCGGTGACATGATGGCTTGAGGGACTTACGATGTGCGCCATGTTTGGACGAATTTTTTTAAAATGAATGATTCCGAGTCCGCAATTCTGGAATAATATGGAAGCCATTTCCAGTTTGGACTTGAGTGTTCTGATTTTTTTGTATTGATCAAAAAGATTTTTCAGGCCATGGTAATTTGTTTCCTCAACCGCATGATATAAAAGCTGGATACCTTCCTCACCCAACGTATCTTCCAGCGTTTTCTGGAGGTTGATGTTATAATGGTGGCAATGCATTGCAATGGGCTGCTCTGATATGACAACCCTATGCCCATGCCGATTTAATTCACTGCGCCAGTCAAATAGGTCCATTGTGTAAATGTTTACTGCGTGGTATTAAATAAATCAATCTTTTCCAAATCAGAATTTTATCTGTTCGAATCTTCCCTTGTGTCTTAAGCGATTCCAACATACCCCTTTTCACTTTATTTGGTTTTTAGCATTGATTATCTGAATCAGCAAGCCGATTTTCGGCAATCATCTGAAGGTTGATTTCAGGGGTGCTAAGAAATGCGATACAGCAGTGTGTTGAAAGGGCGAGGACGAGAGCCACCATGCCACTCCGTCCTCGCCCAGGTAAAAAGGCAGGAGAATTTGGTTTGCAACCGGAAATCCGAAACTGGGGGGCTACATTTTTTGCAGCTCACTGGGCTTGTCCCAAGCCACCTTGAGCTGCTCTGAGAAATCTGAAAACAGCTTTACCAGCGGATGGTTCGGATCAGCGGGCAGTTTCTGGGTTTCGGCAAACGTCGCAGTCGCCAAAAATGCATCCGCTAGCGCGACGGCCGTCATCACTCGCGGGGCACCGATCATGGGTCCGGTGAAGATCAGATCATTGTAGTAAAATGCCGACAGCGCTTCCACAGCAGCATCGAAACCCGCCCAGCCTTTAAACTCAAACATGTCCTTGAAGCGCTGCAATTCCATGTACGAGCCGTTGCTGGGCGCGCTGCCGGTTGCAAATCCCCACTTTTCTTTGATCAACCGATTCGCAAGACCACACAACGCATTGGCGGGGGCATTCAACGTCGTGGTGTCAACAATAATGCTTTCAAACTTTGCGCCCGCCTTTTCGATGGCATCCAGCAGTTTCTGAGTCCCTTTGATTCTGCCGTTGGGAGTTTGATCGTCTTGGTCAAACGCCACCAGAAGTACATGTTTGACGCCAATATCTGCCAACTCCTTGACTTCAGTATCTAAATCTTCTTCCCAAACGGTGATGCTGTTGTAGAACATGCGGTCCAGCAATCCTTTTTCAGCACAATAGGCGGCACCCTCCAATTTGGCCTTCATCATAATTGCGTCCACGCAAAACGGCAGTTCGGATACGGAGGTCACAAAATCTACGTATTTGTTGAATTTTTCGCCCGGGCTGGCGACAATGTCCGCCATGGCGGGCACCCCGGTCTCCTTCCACATATTTTCTGTTTTCTTGAGCAACTCTGTCGCCCGCTGCTCATTGAATCCTTTTCTGCGGCTGCCTTTATCAAATAACTTGTCACTTTCTTGAAAGATCGAAAAACAGCATACCGTGGGGTAGTCACCCGGCTGCCCTCCCACTTTTACGCCGCCGATTTCATAAACATTTGGATCTTTACTAAAACGCTCCATACCTAACCTCCTTTGGTCGTTAAATTAAGATTTCGGCCGAAGATATTTCCTTTGCAAAGCGGAACGACTCCCACTTCCAATTGATGTTTAAAAACTCCGGCACCATAACGTTTATATTTCGACAAGCAACGATATCGTATCTATCTCATTACAGAAATTGGGTTTTTATGAATATCGTCTAAAGGACGATTTTTTAGGCGATTATAGATGATTTTGTAAGGACCAAAGCTGAATCCATTGACATATGCCAAACGGTATGAGAAAAAAATTGACCAAAAAAATGATAGGGTTTGGAGGACATACCATGCAAGATATTCTTTTCAGCTCATGGGGTGGCGTTATCCTTGATAATCGGGGTCGAGATCCCCAAGATTTTGAGCCAGTCGATCAATTAGAATTGCCTGAATATTTCAAGCAGGACGAAAAAATTAAAGCGTTGATGGGCTGGAATGGATTTATTCTGCGATCGACGGACGTGGATATCATTGATCTTTGCAGAAATTATTTTGAGGCTGTTCTGGAAAATTCAAAAACATGTGATAAATGTAACTACTGCAAGACCGGTTGGGAAGAGTTGATCGAAGTCCTTCAAGACATCGCCAGCGGCGAAGCTACCGAAGAAGACCTCGAGTTTATGCAGTCGGCTTCTGAAGCCATTGTCAGCAATGCAAAATGCAGCATCGGAAAATTAGGTCCTGAGCCGCTTTTCGATGCGCTGAAATATTTTGCTGATGATTTTACTTTGGCCATCAGTGGTGAGAAATCCGTGACAGCAGGTACATATTATTCAAAGTTAACCGCTCCATGTGTGGATTCCTGCCCGATTCATCTCGACATTCCCAAATACATAGAACATATCAAAGACGCCAAGTTTCAGGAATCACTTGATATCATTCGCGAACGGCTGCCATTGCCCGGTGTTGTGGGCCGAGTATGCTATCGGCCCTGTGAGAAACATTGCCGCCGCGCCCTTGTGGATGAACCGATTTCGATAAAAGCGCTCAAACGTTTTGTGGCCGACCATGAAATGTCTGAGCAAAAAGAACCAGATTATCAGGTCGAGTCCCCCGAAAAAAAAGGGAACGTGGCCATTGTCGGTGCGGGTCCGGCTGGGATTACCTGTGCATATCACCTCGCCCGAAAAGGACATCAGGCGACAGTTTATGAAGCCCTGGATGAGCCCGGCGGCATGTCCGCCGTGGGTATTCCCGATTATCGGCTACCTCGCGGAATTCTGCATCGCGAGGTCGGGCAAATTCAAAAAATGGGCGTCACCATGAACTATGGTCAGCGAATCGGGAAAGATCTGACCCTATCACAACTTGAGAATCAGTTTGACGCCGTTTTTGTCGGGATCGGAGCACATCAAAGCTTTGCAATGGGCATCGAAGGGGAAAACCAGGGCTATCGTGGATACTTTCCCGGCCTTGAATATCTACACGAGATTAATGCAAATCACGATCCGTATCCGGAAGGTCAAAATGTCGTGGTTATCGGGGGCGGCAATGTTGCGATTGATTGTGTCCGATCTTGCCTGCGAACGAACAAGGAAAATGTGCATCTGGTTTATCGCAGAACGCGCAACGAGATGCCGGCCGATGAGGACGAGATTCGCGATGCCGAAGAAGAGCAGGTGCATTTCCACTTTTTAACGGCTCCCGTGCGTATATTGGCCGAAAATGGTCGCGTTGTCGGCCTTGAATGCATCCGAATGGAGCTTGGCGATCCGGATGTTAGTGGAAGACCTCGACCCGTGCCAATTGAAGGTTCAGAATATGCTTTTGACTGTGATACCGTCGTTTCGGCCATCGGGCAGCGTGTCGATCTTTCGATGATGGAGGGAACAGAGCCGATTCAAACAACGAAATGGAACACCATTGTGGTCGACGAGTTTACCAAACAAAGCAAACGACCCAAGATCTTTTTTGCCGGAGACTGCGAAACCGGACCGAATTCCTTGATTACTGCATGTGCCGGAGGCCGAAAAGCCGCCCACAGCATTGACCGTTTTATAAATAATCTACCCCTTGAGCCTGATGACAATCACCATTTTGATAAGTTTTTCGAAACTGTAACAGTTTATGATCCGGATGAAGAGATCCGCAAGGTCGAGAGCAAAAAACGCCTCCAACCTAGGATGCTCCCGCCGGATACAAGGAAATCAACCTTCGATGAAGTAGAG
>JASFSK010000007.1:0-24517 GCA_050114455.1 Desulfobacterales bacterium
CTTTGTAGCAAAGGACATCCAAAACAGCTTCCTGAAATCCGGCAACGATATCGGGTAGCTGACCTTCAAGGTGATCCTTGTGAGCCATGACATAACGCTTCACCGCTGTTTTGATGCCACTGAAGCTGAAATCAAAACCAGATTTGTCCAGATAGGTTCTCGGAAACTTGATTCTAGTCGGATTCCCGGTACGGGAGAGGCGATCAATGATACTGCCGCCCGGATAGCCAAGGTCGAGCATCTTGGAAACCTTATCAAATGCTTCACCAGCGGCATCGTCAAGGGTTTGCCCCATCAGTTCCATTGTAACATGCGATGTGACGTGGTAAATGTTTGTGTGGCCTCCCGATACGAGGAGTGCAACGAAGGGAAACGGAGGTGGTTCGGGTTCCAGAAAAACCGAGTTGATATGACCGTCCAAATGATTGACCCCGACCCACGGAATTTCCAATGCATACGCACAGGCCTTGGCGAATGCAAACCCAACCAAAAGCGCGCCAACCAGTCCCGGTCCCCTGGTAACAGCAATAGCGTTGATATCATTTAGTGACATATCGGCATTGTTCAAAGCTTCCTCAACAACCGGCACGATGGCTTCAATATGTTTCCTGGACGCCAGTTCGGGCACGACTCCGCCATATCGGTGGTGTACCTCTATCTGGGAGGAAACCACCGAAGATGCAATGGTGGTTCCGTCCCGGACCACAGCAGCTGCGGTTTCGTCGCAGGAAGTTTCAATACCCAGAATAATCATGCTGTACCTGTCAAAATAAAATGGCCGGGAGCCAGCCCATATCAGAGGCGGTGTATCCTGGCCTGTAGTTTAGCCTTGCGGCGATCGAACCTATCGAACCGACGATTTTGATAGAATGCTATGTTTTCGCCACCCTCCTGGTGTCCGTTTTGCCGTCACCTCAGCCGGCACAAGGCAATTTATTGTTGTGCCCTTTTGCGATCCAGTCTAATAATTTTGTGAAACGAAGAATAATTTTCCGCTTCAATGAGTTTTCAGCGGGGTTTAGGCTTTTGTATTTGGACAAATTTACTCCCAAAGAATTCGATTGTCGGAATCCCGGCAAGCCAGAATCTCGCCGATGATATACGCTTTTTCGTTCATAGCTTCCAAGCGCTGCAAGACGTCCGGCGCAGCATCTGCGGGTACGATGGCAATCATACCGATTCCGTTGTTAAATGTCACTCGCATCTCCTCTTTTGAAATATTGCCGGCCTCCTGCAGAAAAGAGAAAATAGACGGCACATCCCATATTTCTTGTTGTATTAAAATGTTGCAGGCTTTCGGTACAATCCGTAGGATATTATTTGATATTCCGCCGCCGGTGATGTGTGCCAGCCCATGAATTGGTAGATCTTTCAATAAACTCATGATGGGTTCAACATAGATCCTGGTAGGGGTTAGCAACTCTTCACCAAGCGTTTTGCCGAGTTCGGGCACGTAGTCATCGACACTTAGTTTTAGCTTTTCAAAACAGATTTTGCGGACAAGTGAAAATCCGTTGCTGTGCAATCCACTCGAAGCAATACCGATGAGCCGATGGCCGACCCGGATATCGGTGCCATCAATGATTTTACTATTGTCAACGATACCCACCGCGAAACCAGCCAAGTCATATTCATTGTCTCGGTAAAAACCAGGCATTTCCGCGGTCTCTCCACCGAGCAGAGAACATTTTGCCTGACGACATCCCTCGCCGATGCCACTGATGATACTCATCGCCTGCTGGCTGTCCAGTCTTCCCGTCGAAAGATAGTCCAGGAAAAAAAGGGGTTTTGCGCCTTGAACAATAATGTCGTTGACACTCATCGCCACCAAATCAATCCCGACGGTATCGTGTTTATTGAGCATAAAAGCAATTTTAAGCTTTGTGCCAACGCCATCCGTCGAACTGACCAGCACGGGTCTGTCGAGATTGGCCAGGTTTGGTGAAAACAATCCGCCGAAACCGCCGATCTCACCGATGACTCCCTTGCGGGGAGTTCGTTTGGCAATCGCACCAATATTTCCGACGAGCCGGTCGGCTTTTTCAATATCAACGCCAGCGTCCGCATAGGTTAATGAATCTGTCATGCTCATCTCCCGTCAATGATTTTAGGCCAAATAAAAGTACTTGAAAATTAAACTTATTCAGCTTAAAAGTCAAAACAAATTTTTTGACTTCTCTTCATCGGGGTTGTATTATGTGTGCATAATTTTTCACTGGGAAAAGGAGCTGTTACAGATATGAGAAAAATCAATATCGGCTTGCTTGGCTGCGGCACGGTCGGCACCGGTGTGGCCAAATTGCTTATTGACAACCATGAACTTCTCACCGATCGTGTCGGTGCAAACTTGAATTTAAAATGGATTGCCGACATAGACACAACAACCGATCGGGGTGTCAATTTCCCGGGCGGTGTGTTCACAACGGATGCACTTCGAGTGATTCGTGATCCTGAAATAGATATTGTGATTGAAATGATTGGCGGCGAGGGCGTTGCCAAAGACTATATGACAATGGCCATTGAAAATGGAAAACATATTGTCACTGCCAACAAAGCACTTTTAGCCGGGCATGGAAACAAACTATTCGCGGCGGCAACAGAACACGGGGTAGATCTGGCTTTCGAAGCCAGTGTTGGTGGATGCATGCCCACCATAAAATCCATGCGTGAATCTTTGGTAGCAAACCATATTTACGCAATGACCGGCATTTTGAACGGTACCTGTAACTATATACTATCCAAGATTGCAGACGAAGGGATTTCATTCGAGAAAGCACTCGCCGAAGCTCAAAAACAGGGATACGCCGAAGCCGACCCCACCCTGGATGTCGGTGGCTTCGACACTGCCCATAAAATTGCAATTCTAACGGCCCTTGCTTACGGAATGCAAATTAACCTGAATGATGTTTACGTTGAAGGAATTTCAAAAATTACACCGCTGGATATTGAATTCGCTGAACAATTTGGTTACCGGATCAAGTTGCTGGCCATTAGCAAATTTGAAAATGACGTGGTTGAGGCCCGCGTCCATCCTACAATGATACCTGTGGACAACCTGCTCGCCTCCATCAAAGGCACGGTAAATGCTATTACGGTCACGGCTGATGCAGCCGGCGATATATTGTTATATGGACACGGTGCGGGTATGATGCCCACTGCCAGTGCTGTTCTCAGCGATATTGTCGATATCGCAAGAAATATATTATCCGGCGCCGGCCGAAGAATTCCGGCACTATCATATCAACGGGAAAATATCCGCGTGATACCGATTCTACCCATTGATGAACTAGTAACAAACTATTATTTTAGGTTTTCCGCTCTTGACCGCCCTGGAGTGCTTTCAGCCATTTCTGGAATTATAGGCAAGTATGGAATAAGTCTGAAGTCCGTTCATCAAAAAGGCCGCAAGATGAATGGGGCCGTTCCCGTGGTAATGCTTTCTCATCGGGCAAAGGAAGCTGACGTAATGCGGGCATTAAGCGAAATCAATGCCCTGGATGTTGTCAGCAGTGAAGCGGTTCTCATCCGCATTGAAAATCAAGAGTTGGAGTAGGTGAAGACCGGATTGGACTGTTTTGTCGCGGGATATGTGGTGTTACCAAAGTGCTTAATGAGAGTTTGGGTAAAGAAAGGAAATATCAGTTTGAAATGGATATTTTGTGTGCGGACTTAGAAGGGATTTTTACACCTGAAATTTGGATTAATTTCGCTGAAATCACAGGAATTGAAGAACTCAGGCTGACGACAAGGGACATATCCGATTACGATGTTCTGATGAAAAGGCGTCTAGCAATACTCGAAGAGAACAATCTCAAGCTTGATGATATCCAGGCAGTTATTGCAAAAATGTCGCCGTTGGAGGGTGCCCTTGAATTTTTAGACTGGGTCAGATCGATGATGCAGGTCATTATTGTATCTGATACATATGTTGAATTTGCCGGGCCTTTAATGATTAAGCTGGGTCGGCCGACGCTTTTTTGCAATACCTTGACCGTCGCTACGGATGGTTCCATTGCCGGGTACAACCTTCGCCAGCCCGACGGCAAAAAAAAAGTTGCGCTTGCACTCAAAACATTAAATTATAGAGTCATCGCCATTGGTGACTCTTATAATGATATCACCATGCTCAAGGCTGCCGACCGCGCAATTTTATACTGCCCCCCGGCTAACGTAAAAAAAGAGTACGCCGAATTTCCGACGGCCTACAATTACGGCGAACTAAAAAGAAGATTGATTGGAATAATAAGTCCAATGAATGATGCCTGAATAATTGCAGGACATGGCGTGGGGGTTTCCATCTATATTAAATTGGAATTTGAATCACTTCTCAATTCGTCCATCGTAATTCAAGATTGGTCAACATAGAGGAAACTTTGTATGGACAGTCATCGTACAACTTGCCGTGTTATATATGGGGACACCGACAACATGGGCCAGGCCTATTATGGGAACTACTTTCGCTGGTTCGAGATCGGTCGCAGTGAAATGTTCAGGGCTCTGGGGCTTTCTTACAAGGCCGTTGAGGACAATGGCATTTTTCTACCCGTGTCCGAAGCCCATTGCAAATACGCCAGGCCGGCGAAATATGATGATATTCTGGTGATCGAGACCGCTTTAGATCCTAAAATCAAAGCCGGATTAAAATTTGATTATAAAATCTTTAGGGAAGACGGAAAAACGCTGTTGGCCAAAGGGTATACGATACACCCGTGCCTCAACCAGGAAGGGAAAGTCGTCCGTCCGCCAGATTTCATTGGTAGAATTATTGAAAAGACACTGTCTTAAAGCCAATCCATTGATCCAAACATGCTTTAAACCTCGAAGATTATCGACCAGAGACCTTTAACCATGCAGGCAGACCTTTCAAGATTTGACGACTGTCACCTTTTGGTGGTCGGTGATTTGATGATTGATGAGTATGTTTGGGGAGAAGTGGATCGCATCTCGCCGGAAGCACCGGTTCAGGTGGTTTCAGTTAGAAATGAGGAATACACGCTGGGAGGGTCGGGTAATGTCGTTAACAATCTGGTGGCTCTGGGAGCTAAAGTTTCCGTGATCGGCGTCACGGGTGCAGACAGCGGCAAAAAACTGTTGCTAAATAAATTGGAGAGCCTCGGCGTGGATTGCCAGGGGATTGTTCAGGAAAAATCAAGGCCAACAACAAAAAAAACACGAATTATAGCAGACCATCAGCAAGTGCTTCGGATCGATCGTGAAACAAAAAGAGAAATATCGTCGTCAACATTTAAATCTGTCACACGTCTGGCAGAAAAAATTATCCCTAAGGTAGACTTGGTTCTGATTTCAGATTACGGTAAAGGTCTGGTTACCCACGCTTTGATTGCAGATTTGGTTAGGCTTGCAAAACATTACAATAAATTGACCATTGCTGATCCGAAAGGACTCGATTTTTCAAAATACACGGGCGTATCTTTGTTGACACCCAACAGCAGGGAAGCATCCCTGGCTGCGGGAGTGGAAGTTTCAGACGAAAAAAGCATAGTGGTTACAGGCAAAATAATCATTGAAAAATCGGGAATCGATAAGCTCCTGATCACCTGCGGCAAAGACGGGATGGTCCTTTTTGAACCTGGCCGTGAACCGTTGAAAATCGGCACGAAGGCTCGCGAAGTGTATGATGTATCCGGCGCCGGTGACACTGTGATGGCCGTATTAGGACTTGGCATAGCCGCCGGGTTGACGACTCGGGATGCAACGGCCCTGGCCAACACCGCGGCAGGTATTGTGGTCGGTAAAGTTGGCACCGCAACTGTAAACAAAGAGGAACTTTCACAGGCTATAGACCAAATTTCTGAAAAAAGCGCATCAAAATGCAAGTCATTAAGCGAGATTTCCCAGATTTGCCGACGGCTCCAAAAAGACCATCGACGGATCGTATTGACCAACGGCTGTTTTGACCTCTTGCATGTCGGTCATATCCAACTCTTTTCCGCGTCAAGAGCGCTCGGAGATGTGTTGATAGTCGCCATCGACGACGACGCCTCAGTTAAACTTCTGAAAGGTCCTGGCAGGCCCGTAATCGCCATTAACGAACGTGTCCGCATAATCAGCGCTTTGGACAGTGTGGATTATGTGGTCGTTTTTTCCACCAATGACTTGGATAGTGTCCTCGAGTCTATTCGACCGGATGTCCTGACAAAAGGCATGGATTTTCAATCTACTGAAATTTTGGGGCGGGAATTTGTCGAAAGCTACGGGGGACGTATCGAACAAATACCCTTAGCCGATGGAATATCTGCCACTCAGATTATAAATAATATCAAAAATAAAAAGTAATAACATTTCTATCAATCCATCGACAGGCCACCGCACAGTTTGAACAGGCTAAGGAAATTTCGTTTTAGTGGCCATTAATGGTATACAGTTTATGTGTTCAAAAAAATCGCGGGCTGTAATATTCAATGTATTCATTTTTTCTGATGGCGTTGGTAAAACGCCATTGTGTTGCTCACACGCAACTTTTTTAGTCAATAAAGCGGGCAACAGAATTCATTAACCTCTTCGATCCATCGTTGATCCGGAAAAAGTTTGGTTAGGACGGCAGAAATCCCTTGACTAATTTCTCCCGTTTCGTTAAAGATAACACTTGAGTCGAATTGATGCGGGGTGGAGCAGTCTGGTAGCTCGTCGGGCTCATAACCCGAAGGTCGGCAGTTCAAATCTGTCCCCCGCTACCAATAAATAAACGGTTTAGGAAGTGCCCTAAACCGTTTTTTCATTCTCCCAACTATAAATCGATACCAACAAAAAAAATCTGCAAAAAAACTCACCTTGATCTTACAATAAGTTTGAAGAAGCCACCGGCAATATTGCCTGCAGTATTAGGGGTGGAGAGGATATAAAATATATTGAGGGTAAATGGAGCATTTGGGGAAATTTTTTGTTTCCCCAAAGCCCCATCATCTTATTGGGAACTAAATTATAATCTCGTCCCATTCTGAATGAAACCGGCTACCAGCTTTAAACAGAAAGTACATCCTTATTCTGTTCAAAGATTTTTTTGCCGATGCCTTTTACCTTCATTATGTCTTCAATGGTCAGAAATGGGCCGTTCTGTTCACGATATTCAATAATCTTTAAAGCACGGTCTTTTCCGATTCCCTTCAGAGTCGTCAAGGTTTTCGCATCCGCTTGATTGATGTTGATCTTTTCCATCGATGCCACTGTTTCATTAGATTTTGCGATCAGCTCTTTTTCACCAGCAGAATAAGCGGGGTTAACAAGTAGAAGTGTCAAAAGAGCCATCATGGTTAAAGTTAAGCTAAAAATAGATTTAATTCTCATTTACGTCTCCTTTAAAAAAAGTGATGTTTAATAGTCCAGAGTTAGTAATACACTGGAATCCTAAATTTGGCGAACGCCCTCCCCCGATGAGAGGACGAACAATAGTTGGTTAGTCGCCGTCGCGATAAACCTTACAATCTATAATTTCCTCGAAGAAATTTCCACGACACATCAGCAATTCCTGTGCCGAAATTGGCGAATGCTATTTTTTAATATGAAACCGTCTTCTTATATTTGCTAAATCACTTTCCAACCGCTTAATTAATAAACAAATATGGTTTTAGCATTCTTTAAAAACATTTTGCCCAGTTTTCGGAGTCTTCTTTTTTAATTTATTCCAGGATGTATTTAATTTCTCGATCTAAAACCCCAATGACACAATACTGGGTAAAGAATTTCCTGGGTATCCCATCACGTAATCCCAAAAGAGACTAAAGCAAAATTAAAAAATACCGATACTACTGGTAGCAGATAAAGCTGACATGGGATATTTAAATGTGGACGAAAGTTATTCTAAATCTTTTTCTCGTCTTTTCCGCTTATCTTTTTGCCATCATATTGGCGATAGCACTTCTATCTTTATGGCTTAAACCCAGAAAAGAAAATCCCGAAGAGTAAGCGTTGATTAAAGGGTTCATAAGCTAAAATGGTGTCAAAATTTAGAACCAACTGAGAGTTGAGATATATTAGCAAGTTTTATATTTTGACCTTAAGAGACCTATATATTATAATAATCGAGTGAGTCTGATCGAAGTCACTGGGTTTTAATGATATTCAACTTTTTAAAAGGGTCATCGTCTTATGAACGGCACTAAAGATCCGGACGAAATCAAACATCTGGATAGACGTACCGGTTTTAATCGAAGATGGATAAAATCAGATTATAGCGGTCAAGATAGGCGTAAGGTTAAAGATCGCAGATTGGGGTTACCGGTCAGGGAACTGCTTGTAACCAAAGATTTCGATACCAAAAAAATGGCAGGTTTCGAGAAGCTTGTTGTTTCTACGACGATCCAACTCGAAGCAATAACCCGATTGCTGCTGCGCAATAGTATTATCAAAGAGGATGAACTGCTTGAGATGATTAAACAGATCCAATCAGAATACAGCGGTGAAATGAATATTTGACCCAATTGAGCATTTAGAAACACTCCCCCTAAAAACCTTACCAGATGACGTCGCAGATCATTTTCTATCGTGATTGGGCGCCGGGTTTTCCTATCAGCTTTCTATAGATTTCTTTCCGTTAAATATTGCAGATTAAAAATTAGGTCTAATGTTATTAACCAGATTTATTCTGGATGTGGCAAATTGTTGGAATTTACCCATTCCCAATTTACTTATTTGAAGGAGAAAACTGATGAACGATCGTGCAAGGGCCATGGTTTTGGCGTCGTTTGTTGCTGACGCCCTTTCTTTAGGGGTTCACTGGATTTACAATACCAATGTTATCGATAAAAAATGGGGCCGGGTGAAAGGATATATAAAGCCGGAGAGACCGACCTACCATCCCACCAAGGATATTGGAGAGCTGACCCATTATGGGGATCAAACCCTGCTGTTACTGGAATCAATTGCAAGTAATGCCAGCTTTGATATGAACCGATTCGCATCCCACTGGCAGGATTTTTTTAAAAGTTACGAGGGCTATTTTGACGGAGCCACAAAAGCAACCCTTGAAAATTTTAGCGCCGGGAAAAGTCCATTTGAGGCCGGATCTGAATCGGATGATTTGGCTGGAGCCTCCCGGATTTCACCCTTGGCCTATAGGTACCGCAACGATCCTGAAAAGCTTATCAGCGCTGCTCGGGCTCAAACCGCTCTCACCCATAACAATCCTACGGTTATAGAGACAGCTGATTTTTTCGGTCGAATTGTATTGCTCGTACTGGACGGTCAAGCCCCAACCTCCGCCATTAATCAGATACTGAAGGAAAAATTCAATCGGGATCCTTATGTAAATTGGGTGACAGACGGATTGAACAGCGCCGGGTCCGACACCCGGCAAACAATTCTAGATTTTGGACAAATGTGTGAGGTGGAAGCAGCTTTCCCGTGTGTCATACATTTAATCGCCAGATATGAAAACAATTTAAAAGAAGGCTTGATTGAAAATGCCATGGCTGGAGGTGACTCTGCAGGACGGGGTTTAATTGCAGGCATGATCCTCGGCGCTCACCTGGGTATTGACGCCATACCAAAGAAATGGCTGAAGGAGCTGAGACCATACCAAAAAATCGTTGAACTGATGGATGAGATTGATCGCTATCAAACCTAAGCCTCATAAAAAATGGGTTTGGCATCAACCCTATTCCCTGACGCGATTGTTTAAAATCCCCTATTCAGGTCCTTTTGGAGATGGAAAGCTCCGCGATCAATTCATGATCTAAAAACCCTGCCCATTCAATGATTCACCATAAAACTTAACCAGCTAATTTCTTTATGAAAAATTCAATATGAAGAATAGTATTTCTTGATTTTTTTTGGATTTCAATTTAACATATAGGTATTATTTAAACTTGAAAATGGTTGATATCACACTACGCTCAAGTGGGAATTCTTATCACACCAATTATCCATTCATTGAAACATGCAATCGATTCCTGACGAACACGCTCCGGTACTGGTGATAGACGATGATGAAGGGCTATTGTTGAGCATAAAGGCAACATTGGTCAGTTCCGGTCTGCCGGAGCCGGCGCTCCTGTCAGACAGCCGTAAAGCACTAGACCTGGTTCGGAAAAATTCTTTTCAGCTTATTTTGTTGGATCTCATGATGCCGAATCTGAACGGTATGGAAGTACTCAGGAAAATCAAAGAAGAATTTCCTGATCCTGAGTGTGTCATTGTCAGTGCCAGCGATGAAGTGTCCACCGCCGTTCAAGCCATGAGTTTGGGTGCCTCAGATTATCTGGTGAAACCGCTTAACAGTGAAAAATTGATTGCCCTGGTTGCTCGAATCCTTGAAAAATGTGCTCTGCGAAGCGAGCTTGAGCGGCTTGGCAGGAAAAAATTGTTTTCCGATCTGAAACAACCAGAAGCGTTTGCTGACATAGTTGCTGAAGATGAAGCGATGGCGTTAGTTTTTCACCAAGTCGAAGCAGTTGCCGGCACGGACTATAGCGTGGTTATCAATGGCGAATCCGGCACCGGCAAGGAAATGCTCGCCAGGGTAATACACCGGCTGAGCAATCGCTCCAATGAGCCTTTTTATGCTGTTAACATGGCATCGTTCAGCAAAACAATATTCGAAGATGAGTTTTTCGGTCATGCGAAAGGTGCCTATACCGATGCCGGCAGCGATAGGAGAGGCTTTTTTGAGGTGGCAAATGGTGGCACTCTTTTTTTAGATGAAATCACTGAACTTGATCCATCATTGCAAGCAAAACTTTTAAGGGTTATTGAGGAACGCCAGTTTTATCGACTTGGGAGCACGAAGGTCAGAAATGTAGACGTTCGAATCATTGCTGCCACCAACCGGGATATCAACGAAGAAATTATCAAAGGCCGGTTTAGGGCGGATCTTTTCTATCGCATTAACATGTACAATATCAAGATCCCACCGCTGAGAGAAAGAAGTGATGATATTCTTCCGCTTGCCAACCATTTTCTAAAAATTCACGCAAAGGCGAATAAAAAGAAAATCCAGGGTTTGGCACCAGATCTTGCAGAACGTTTGTTGAGTTCTTCCTTCCAGGGTAATGTTCGAGAGCTTGAGAACATGATAGCTGCAGCGGTACTTTTGGAGAATGGAAAGGTCCTGAAATTGGCTTCCGCCCGCAACCTATTGCCATATCAAGGCCCTGAACGCCGCAGAAATGTTGAGCTTCTCTCATTGGATGAGCTTGAAAAGCGCCATATCAAGCGAGTTCTCGAAGTTACCGGTGGAAATCGTCCTAAAGCAGCTAAAATACTGGGAGTGAATGTTAGCACCGTCTACCGCAAAATTGAAAAGTATAACATTTCCACTAAAAATTAAATACACTATGAATCACAAATTCCGGTCAAACACCGGAAAGGTCCTGTTGAAATTTGGCCCTAATTCGCGGCATTCGTGAGGCAGCCTCTGATCTTGGGGACTGGGCTGGAGGAATATTATATGTCGGATGGTTTGGATGTTATTATCCTTGATGATGATCCGGGTATTGGAGAGATTCTTACGGAGTTGATTGAGAGTTTCTATACGTGGGGCAAGGTACACTGCTTTTCAGATCTAAATAACACTGTATCCTTTTGCTTGAACCGAGATATTGGTGTTGCGATTTTCGTCGTTGATGTTTTCTTAGGCGGCCTAAGTGGATTTTCTTTTCTGGATGTCATCGATGAAAAATATCCAACTGCCCATGAAGATACCATCATCATCAGCGGCAATGCCAATGACGATGTGGTTAATATGTGTCTAGCTTCCAAGGTAAATTATTTGCTGGAAAAACCGGTCAAACCCTACGCATTGCAACTTGCGGTAAGGGCCGTTACTGCGAAATATTTGGATTTTGCAAAAAAACTGATTCAAGATCCCAGTTTTGCTGAAGATGTAGCCAGATTGTAACTTGTGTTTTAAATTTCAAGGACTGATAAAAAAAGTTTAAAAATTCTACCCGCGGCAAGGAGAGTATTGAAAGGTAAAAAAGCGGCTTGAATTGTAAAAAAAGGGGTATAGAGTCAGGATAATTCTATTTCCATTCCCTCCCGAGCAAAAAAGGTTTCCATGTCCTCGGTCATTTCTTTTCTGCAGTAGATCCCGGCCAGCTCATCAATTTGTGAGTCCGAACGAAGCGGGTCATGGTGGCAAATGGCCAGACGTTTAACCAACGATCGTTTGGCAGCATCTATCAAGTATTCAATAGGTGTGTGGCCCCAACCTTTTTTGCCTCTTTCGTATTCTGCCATCGTATATTGTCCATCATGGATGAGCAAGTCGGCATCTTTAAAAAATGCCTCCATTCGCCGGTTCTCTTCGTGAGCAGCGACGTCTCCCTCGGAGGACAGGAGTTCGTCAAAGTCGGGATCGGATGGATCTGTGCTGAAAATATTGTAAAAAGGTTCGGTATCAAATGCGGTACAAATTGTTTTTCCATTGTATTCTATGCGATACCCCAATGAGAGTAAAGGATGATTCAGATATTTAGATGTAAGATGAATACCGTCGCCGAGGTCATATCGACCTTCTTTGAGATCTACATACTCAATGGTGGCTGCCAATTCGTTCTGACGAACCGGAAAATATCGATAAGAGAACTGCTCACCGATGACATCTTTAAGCAAAATTTCCTCGCAGGTTACCGGACCATAAATTCTAAGTTTGGTTTGAGGATTGTATATGGGAGCGAAAAACGGAAGGCCAAGAATGTGATCGAGGTGGGTGTGTGACAAAAGAATGTCAGCATGCATCCGACCATTTTTAGGATTTTGTGAAATCATATAATCTCCAAGGCCTCGCATACCGGAACCGGCATCAAATATGATCAGCCGCTCCGAATCGCAAAATTGCAATTCCAAGCACAAGGTGTTTCCACCATATTTGACAGTGTTGGGCCCCGGACTGGGGATGGACCCCCGGACCCCCCAAAATTTTAATTTCATATGTTTAACTCCAAGCCCGGAGATAATGAAACCGCTATATGAAAATTGAAGTTATTTTATTTCCCGGTCAACCCTTCCGGGCAATTTCAAGAAAAATTTTTGCCTTTTCGATTTCGTTCAATACCGTTTCTCCCAAACCGTTCAGCATCTTCCAATCAACCCCAAGGTTGTCGCCTAAGTAGCTGATCAACCTATGATCGGAGGTACAATCGCCGGCACTGCCGATGTTCAAATAGTTGGCAAATTGATTGGCCAATGAAACGATATAGACGAAATCGCGGTCAACTTCAGAACTGTTATCAGGATCGTGGTGGCAAGAGAGGGCTTCGATCAGCGTTGTTCCCAGACACCATTTTTTTGCAATCATATTCCCTACCGTGCAATGGTCTATACCGAGATGCTGATTTTCGCTCTGACGCAAATTTATTTGACGGTCTTCTGCTAATTTCCATACCCGTCGGTATTCGGATGGAAACTGCCGGTTCAAGGGTATTTTCCCCAGGTCATGCAAAAGTCCGGCGACAAAAAATGCTTCCAGGCTATTGGACGCTTTCATTTTGAAGCTTGCGATATTTTTAGCGATCACACCGACACAAAGACTATGCATCCAAAATTCATCGGGTGAAAAAACAGCGTTCGACTCATTATGTTTAAAATTTTCTAATATTGCAAAACTCAAAGCCAGGTTCTTGACAGTATTTAAACCCAGCATGACAATTGCGCGTGTCAAGGAGGTAACAGGAATGCTCAGGGAATAGTATGCGGAATTGATCAGTTTTAATACCCGAGCGGTAAGGACCGGATCCAGTGAGATAACTCGTTTAAGATCAATTGCAGAGGCTTTAGGATCATTGCAGGTTTCCAGCACTTTTAATGCGGTCGTCGACAGACTTGGCATTTTAGCGATGTACGCCTGTACCTTTTTTAAATATCGATCCCAAACGATAGTCGGCTCAGTGTTCATTGAGGGGCAGTTAGGAGGAAATGTAGTCTCCTCGGTGAAATTTACTTATTTCCAAAGACATGGTCACCATGGTTTGGTTGAGAATATTTCGCAGACCATTCCCGGCAGGAAGCTTGTCAAGCAAAGGAGCAAGCGTCTCCATTCCCCGATTCAGCTCCATAATGTATGGATCTATTTGTTTTAATGTCACTTGAGGGTCGGCCAGTTTATCACGATACCGTTCAAGTAAATTTAGCATCTCCTCAATGTTGCGATACGTAACTGATTGATTTAATTCAGGTGACGAGGCGGGCTGAAGACCTCTCACGGGATTGACGAACACGGTCTGTTTAGCCGTCACAGTCTCTGAGAGCGTATTTTCAACAGCTTCTTTTAATATAGAATCGAATTCTTTGCCGACTTTTTGTTGATCTTTAACTTTTGGTTCTGGGAGGTACGTTTGTGCAATCGGTTCATTAGTCTGTATTTTCATAATTTTAACTTCCTATCACGGATTACTGGGATTCAACCGCCATATGCGGATGTTTAATAATCAGCAGTTGAGTCAATTAGTTCTGTCTGTTCACAAGTCATGCAAATTACATGCAAATAAGGTGTCATTAAAGCAATTTTTATTTACAATTATATTGATATATTGCAACCATTAGACAATCAGTTGGGGCTTCCATAAAATACCTCTGGGAAAAGTTTGCCGTTCTATAAGGTCAATCGGAAAAAAGCCATCTATATATTGGGTCATAGATTTTGGTCAGTTTAAAAGATCTAAATAAATTTTTTAGGCATCCCCAAAACTAAAAACACCCTGTTAGGTTCTTGCAGCGGAAAAATGGAGACCTGTATTACCCTCCGTCTTCCTCGATCCCCGTTTATGGATATTGTGCAATTGTTTTCAAATCTTAAATCTTTAAAAGCCATATTTCTAGCTGTTTGAATGATTTTCCCAAGTGAACGGGCATGGACGATTTTTTCGACGGCCATCCCGATAAGCTCTTTTGGTTGAACATCGCAAAGATCAGCACATTGGGCATTGCCGCCCCAGAGGTGAAAATCTCTAACGATAGCTGCCGGCAGATTGATTTGATGAACAAACTGAATTCTTGGATAAAATGTATCCATATAATATCGACATTGATCACATTCCGAACATCCCAAAAGTCCGGAATTTCTTATGGTAAAACAAGCATCAATCTGATTTTTATAGGCGATACAGTCACCGCAATGATTAGCATGCTGACTGCCTTTCCAGTGTTGCCAGCATTTTTGAAAGCTTTTGAAAATTGGTTTACCGGAATTAGTTTGATAAAGTTCGGTCGGTACCGGCTGCCCGCTGTTTTGAAGAAAAACCAACAGATCTTCGACTGGAATCGAATAACTCCGTCCTTTCCGGCTAGCATATAACTTTTTTGATCGAATCCAGTAGCCGACGGTGGTGCGTCCCACACCGCAAAGGTCTGCTGCCTTGGCCACTGACAGGGTTTTTGGCATCTCTGACATCAAATTTGATTTTTCCTGGTAATCACTTTGGATGATCTGAACCTTCAAAATAAGCAAGGGCTTAAAAAAAGATAGATTTCAATAAGCTATACAGTACTTAAATTCACTATCGGCAAAATGTAAGAATACTTGATGGGTCATTGCGATCACGGTTATTTTAAACAATTGAATCTTCGAATTGCCCATCAAAATTGGCTAGCGTCGGAATTTTGACGCAAAAATGAGATAATAACCGAATACTGATTTGGCTTTTGAATTATATAGTCAAACCGATGAAAAATTTTAAACGAAATTGGATATTGAATAAATTATATAATATTTTGATATTAAATGATTTTTTGAAAATTTTATTTGGTGAAACTTTTTATTGATAAAGCATAGTGATTCATTTTCGATAAATGGCACATAACTTGCTTATTAAATAAGTCACAAAAGGAATGAAGTTTCCTCCTTTCCTTCATTCCCACCTCCGACTGACCCTGTTAGGTACCCCCCCTAACAGGGTTTTTTTTATTGATCAGCTGTCAGTAAAGCCCGGCGAAGTTTTGCTATCTGATTCCATCCGGCAAATTCTCAAACAGCCACAGAATTCTGCAAACTCATATCAATTTCGATTTTGGGTAAAAAATCGGTGTGTGTCGGAAAATTGGCACTTTTTTCGGCTGCTGAAAGTCAATCAGTAGACATTCATATCAGGTTTTGCGCTTTAATTTTTTAATTCCAGTTAATCAGCGATCACCAGCACCTGGGTTGGGGCATGAGATTGGCCCTGGAAGGCACCTCGGAACCTCCGCTGGTGGCGGCTGATTGTTGTTTCATTAGGTATGATTGAAAGGAATGTGCAAACACGACGGCAAGTTCAGGATTATTTGGATATATAAATGGAGATTTCGAGATCTAAAGCACCAATTGAAGGGTTTTAGCTAAAAGGATGGAATGGTGTTGCCACAGATTTTACCGATAAAATGGGTAGGTCTTTAATGTTTTTAGGATCCGCGTATTAGTCTGGATTGATGTTTAGGTTTTTTTAATTCAAAAGTAAGACAATTTTTGGTTTTTATTGCGTTTTGTACATCAACAATCGGCATGCGTTTGCTTTTAAAGACCATAGCGCGGCAACCATGGGGAAAATGTTGGTCCCAAGTCACGTAGTAGTGAATGCATTTATGGCAGATAACGGTCATGACAATCGACAGTCTCCTTAGTTGAAACCATAATATCTTTCAGCGTTCCGGAGAATTGACAATTCTCAGTCGCAAATGCTCCAGCATGCGCCATGCCCTTTCTCGATCCTTCTCATCACAGGCGGTAGTTGCTTCGATAACGGACTGAATGATACTGTCACTGACCCCATTGTTTTTGAGATCGATAACATCGTGAACCGTAATTTGACGAACAGACTGCGTTTGCCTGCCATAAACGATGGGTTTGGAGTTGGTTAGAAAAGAGCCGTTTTCAATCAAAGCTTGCATCGTCTTATCGCTAACACCTGCCTTTTTCATATTCACGAAATCTTCAGTGCTGAACAGCGCAGTCTCTATCACTTTCTCTTGGACGATGAGCTGAACGGTTTTGTCACCGAGACCAGCTTTTTTCAGCCTTGCAATATCGGTTCCAGTTGCGGTAACGCCCGGATGGGCCGTGACGAAAATGAAAAAGTGCAAAAACAGCAGCGCTGGTGTTATTCTGTTCATGGATCTACCTATCTCAGAAAATCCAATAAACTCGGCTGAATAATTCTGCCAGCCGTTGCAATAGTGGTTTCATATGCAAGTTCCAAGCTTTGTAATTCTACCACGGATTTGGTAATGTCGGCCTGTTCCAGTGCTGCCATTGCCGCTTCTACTTTCGGCCTTAGATTGGTCATATAGTCATCGGTGGCCTGCAAACGATAGAGAACTGGAGAGTATTCGGATCTTCTGCTGTTAATTTGGTTACGCCCATCTTGTAAACGATCGACGGTTGCCTCGATCTGGGCACTGCCTGCGATAGGATCCGGGTTTTCTAATCCGTCGATCAGATTCTTTAATTCATCGAATATATTTATTCCACCATTGGCGGCGTCTTGGAAAATCTTGCGACCGTCAGCAACAATGTTGACCTCAACATTCTCAGAAACCATCAGTCGAAACTCCCCGTCATCCCCATTATAAATGGCGTTAAAATTGGCATCGCGGGTAAACGGCGGTGTATTGACGGCATGTCCTGAGAAAATATGATTGCCATTCAATTTGGAGTTGGCCAATTGCATGACCTGATCATATAGATCTTTTACCTGAAGTGCAAGAGATTGTCGGGTGGCAACTGAAAGGGTGGAGCCTGAATAATCGGCAGCAAGACGACGCGTGGTATCGACCAAATCTGAAATCAAATCCAGAGTGACTTCACTGAATTCGAGCCGCGTCACGCCCAGACCAATATTTTGCTGGTATTGGTCGGTTGTCGCCAAGTTGGTTCTATAGCCAAGCACCTGACCCATGCCGATGGGGTCATCTGAACTTTTGTTGATGCGTTTTTGCGACGCAATTTGTTGCTGGGTCTTGAGGAGATTCTCGGCATGTTGGTGGATATAACTGATAAAAGTGCTGGCAGTGATATTTTGAGTTACCCGCATAGTAAATTCCCTTGTTAAATCATATTCAATACCGTTTGCATCATTTCATCGGCGGTATTGATTAATTTGGCCGCTGCCTGGTAAGCATTTTGAAATTTTATCAGATTGACTGTCTCTTCATCGATTGATACTCCGGAAATCGACTCCCGATAATTTTCCACTTGGAGCACCATCTGGGATTGATGCTCGAAATGGGATGCTGCCTGCTGAACCGCAAGTCCTGCATCGCTGACCATTGAATCATAAAAGGTGCCAAATGTTGTGGTATTGCCATTCATTGTCTGGGCAGCCTGCAAATTGGCGATGGCGATGGCATTGCCGTTATCGCCCGGTTTGTCTCCAGGCACAAAGTTAAAGCTTTTGGCAGCGGCAATCAGATTTGTATCATTGGATATTAACGGGTTGACGCGAATTCCGGCCGCGGTTGCCGCACCGATAAAAAAATCATTGCCGGTGGAACCATCGAGTCCGTATCCGTTTGCATGTATGGTGTTGACTTCCGTCATTAAATTCTGGGCCAGGGTATCGAGCTTTGACAATGAATCAGCGATGTCGACATCCCTGGCATCGAGCCAACCCTTCAGTTTCCCTTTTTCAATTAAGTTGGTGATGATCACCGTATTTCCCGAACTATCCAGCCAGGTTACATCCTGATGTCCCAAGAGGTTTGCCTGGGTTGATAATTTATAGGCACGGGTGCCTTCCACAAGTACCTGCCCAGTGCCAACTGAAACTGTTGCCCCCCCATTGGCATCCTCAAAGGTATCGATGTCGATAAACTCGGAAAGTTTTTTTAAAATTAAATCGCGTTGGTCTCGGTAATCATTTGCTGCATGGCCGGCGGATTCCATCTGAACGATTTTTTGATTCAGATCGGCCATATTTTCAGACAGCCGGTTTATTTCTTTGACAGCTCCTTCGAGGTAAGAATCAATATCTTTCTGAATTTTCATCAGATCTGCATGATTTTTGGAGAAGGTTGCTGCCAGCATCTCACTTTTGGCCGCGAGAACGGTGCGTTCAACCGATCCTGAAGGATTATTCGTCAGGTCCTGCCAGGAATTCCAGAATTCGTTCATAACCTGGTTCAGTCCGTATCCGCCGGATTCGTTAAATATCATCTCAACTCTTTCGAGCGCGTTTTTGCGTGCTTCCCACTGTCCCAACGTCTGGGTTTCATTGTTGATCTGGGCACCCAAGAACCGTTGATATATTCTTTCAATCGAATTGGCAGTAACACCGCCGCTCACTGGACCGATCCCCGTGTTGACCGTAACATCGGTCGACAGATTCAGTCGCTGTCGCGAATATCCGGGAGTATTTACATTGGCAATATTGTTACCGGTAACGTAGATGCCCTTTTGCTGAACAGAGAGAGCCCTGGTTCCCATATTTAATACATTGAATACATCCATCATAGCGGACCTACCTTTGCCAGAAGTTTGGGTGTATTGCCCTCAAAATTGGTGACGCCATTTGTTGCCTTAAAAATTCCATTGAACCATCTGAATTTTGAAAAAGAACAGAAAGCATGAGAACTCATAAAATGGTTGCTGAAACCTGAATCGGAGCAAAAGAGAGTTACATTTTACTCTTGATTTAGTTTGCATTCTTATTGTCTTGTTGCAGTAAATTGGCTGAAAAAGTCACTAACATCAATTATATTTCACCATCCACGCATTTGCCCGTTTGATAGGTCCTTTGGATATTTCCGGAACTATAATAGACTGTGCTGATTTGCGTCATCTCACTTATGAGATTTAATGACCCCCTCAAAAGCTCCAAAGAATGCTCGAATAACTGTTTCGTCCTTTGGCCTGCGTCTCCTACAACATTGAGGACTGTTGACAGATCAGATTTAGCTTGAATTAATCTTCCTGCATATGGTTCATCAACAAGCCGAGCTAATTTCGTGATCGTAAACTCCTCAAATGAATATCCATAAGCCTCAGCCATGGACCTCGTCAGTTGTATCCTTTGTTCTTCATATCTGCGAAGGTTTACTATAATATTTTCTTTTTCTTCTGCTGCATTTTTCAGCTCATTTAAATCCGACTGGACAGCCGCCCGACGTTCTTTGTCGATTACCACCAACATAGACTGGTAAATTTCATTCTCCCGTTCCAAAAGGCCTATTAGCTGATCGATCATTAGTTTTGTTTTCATGTTGAATTTCCTGACAAAGGCCCAATGCCAAACTATATTATCGGTTTAAAAAAAGGGAAACTTTAGAATTCTTTCAGGAACTTCAGAATGGCACTTTTAATCGGAGACATTTTTGCCTGTCGAATTATCGCCCAGCTGCTCCAACAAAATGGAAGCCAATCCGATACCGCCTGCGACGGACAGTTTTTTCGATATTTCCACATCCAACAGGGAAGTGAAAATCTCCTCAGCTTGGCCTCCATCCATAAACCCTGATTTTTCAACGGTGGCGCGCATCTCCTTGAGAAGGTGAGAAAGAAAGAGAGATTCCATCTCGACACAGGCTGTTTGTAGCTGTGGATCATCCTGGTCGCCTGTTTGATTCTTGACGTTTTTTAAGCTATTTCCGATTCTTTGATTCTGATGGAGTTGATTTATGTGTGATAGATTTGATGAAATAGATAGAAATTTTTCATGCATTAGATTATCTCCAATTCAGCCTGAAGCGCACCTGCAACTTTAAGTGCTTGAAAAATGGCAATTAGATCTCGAGGAGAAACGCCCAGTGCATTTAACGCTTTGACAACCGCGGCGATACTGACACCTGAATTCACAAGGTATATAGGATTGTTGCCTTCCTGGACCTGAACTGATGAGTCCGGCGTTACCACGGTTTCGCCACCTGGGGAAAACGGCAAGGGTTGGGAGACCCTGATATCTTCCTTGATTTCAATACTCAGATTTCCATGGGCAATCGCAACAGTTGAAATCCTGACATTTTCACCCATTATGACGGTACCGGTTCGTTCGTTGATAATCACCTTGGAAACCGTATCCGGTGTAACGCCCAAATTTTCGATCATCGTTACCAGCGAGACCACATTCCCCCGATATTTTTCAGGAACTTTAACCTCAATGGTACCGGCATCGTGGGTTCGAGCAATTTTATCATAAAATGCAATATTAATGGCCCGCGCCACTCTGGATGAAGTGGTGAAATCGGGGCTGTGCAGCGCCAATGTCAATGATTGTTTCTGATTAAAATTATTAGGTATTTCTTTTTCAATGAGGGCCCCATTAACGACGCGTCCGACCGTTGGGAAATTCTTCTGCACACCTGAACCCGAGACGCTGCCGACAGCAAATCCGCCGGTGCTGATTGGTCCCTGTGCGACAGCATATACCTGTTGGTCTGCAGCTTTTAAAGGGGTAAACAACAGCGTCCCACCCTGGAGATTCTCTGCATCGCCTATCGAATTAACAAGAACATCGATTCTGCTGCCCGTGCGCGCAAACGGAGGCAAATCAGCGGTCACCATTACAGCCGCAACATTATCCACTTCAATATCTTCGGCTTGAACCGTCACTCCCATTCTCTCTAACATGCTCACCATGGATTGAATGGTGAAAATGGTATCGTCACTGTCACCTGTTCCGTTCAGTCCCACGACAAGCCCATATCCGACTAGCTGATTCTGACGTACGCCCTTAACATCTACAATATCTTTGATTCGTACCCCAAAGGCTTGCCCTTTATATGAGAAAACAGCTGCCAAAATTAACATCAAGACTAAAAATAATAGGTTAAATTTTTCAAGCATATTTAAACCGGCTTTGGTGTATTATTCGAGCTAATAAGCCAATCTAGAATGGCCAGACAGTATTTAGCAAATTGGCAAGCCATCCCGGCCGTTGGCGATCATCCACAATGCCAGAACCACTGTATGCAATTTTGGCACCGGAAATAAATGTCGATAGAATAACATTCTCATCGGATATGTCACGAGGCCGGATGGTCCCGGATAAAATTATTAACTGATTCTCGTTATTAACCATGACCTCACGGGTTCCGACAATTTTTAAATTTCCATTGGGCATAACCTCAACAACTCTGCATGTAATAAAGGCCGATAGGGTTCCGCTTCGAGTGGTTGCACCGTCTCCTGAAAATTTACTTTTCAGATTGCCTTTGACTGAGGGATTTCCGAAAGGATCGATTTTGGGAAAATCATCACCAAGCTTCGGTAATATTTGGTTTTGCCACCAATCCTCTAATCCGAATAGCTTATCGATGCCAGCCTCAAGACTGGAGGTTCGCCCGGTTTCTGTATTTGCTTCGTTCGACGCTTCAGCCGACTCATCAATTTCGACCGTGACAATATCACCAATACTACGTGCTTTATAGTCCATAAACATAACGTTTAGCGAATTGTGCACCCGCCAAAGAGATCCATCGCCGCTAACAAGTGGTTCGGGTGAGGGATAGGACATCTTCTCTTCTTTGGCTTGCATTTGTTGCATAGCAGGTTGAATAGAGTTGCTTTGGCCTGCACATCCCGTGAGGCCGACCAATAAAATAGCGATGAAAACAGAGGATATATACTGATGGTTAAATTTGTGCATTTTTCGATAATCGCTCCTAAGAATTTTCAAAATTCGACCTTGACGGTATTAGAATCTATCACCCGAGCATATACAACTTTTTTGGAGTCATAATTCATTACGGGGATACTTTCACCAAATCTTCCTTTCTTTTTCACCTGTCCCAATGCAGTTATTCTCAAGCCATCCGATTCAGCTAAAATGACAACCACATCTCCTCGTTTTACCAGTGGCGGGTATTCAATCAGATTGGCCCTCATTGCCGTATTTGAACCGATGGCTCTTCTCGTCCGTTTCCCGAGAATTGAATCCGGGTCGGTTATCACATCAGAAGGTAATTTTGACAAATCCATTTTTCGTAGTTCAATATCACTTTCAGTAATCGGCTTATGGCGGCCCAAAGGTTTTTTGGTGAACACAACTTCGGTCATTAGTTCAACTTTGGCAATCGCCCATATTCGCTTGTAGAATTTGCCATTTACATTAAATTGAACTGAGAAAGGGATTTTTCCGAACATATCTCTGTTACGGGGTGGTATTACTTTAAACGTGATGGTGCCATTGGGCAGTAACAATCGATCTGCCACCTGAATATCCCTAATGCGACCATCAGCATTTTTTTTAAAAACATTCTGTTCAATGTAGCCGGATACAAGTGTTTTAATCCTTTCTGCGCTGACCTCTACATAGCTGCGGGTCACGACAACTTTGGCGGGGATTTCGAGTGACAGTTGAGATAGGTTGATCTTGTTTTGGATCAAACGCATTTTAAAAGTCTGTTTTTCTAGCGTTCGAGATCTCCCAGGAAGAGGTGACGTAGCTACCACTATATCCTTAAGCTTTTGATTTAGAATCGGTTCGGCGCCCTCAATTTCAGCTATTTTCCCGAGTAGAATAGTATCTTCATTGACTTCAACATTCGGTGATATTCTGATCCCTATCAATCCTGCCGCATCAGCTTCGCATTCGATTTCAAAGGATCCATAAAATATCAGCAGTATAATAAAAATTGAAAATAGGTACACCAGTAAATAAGTTTTTGACTTCTCTTTTTTCATTCTGCTTTATTAACGCTTAATATTATTCGCCAATTGCAGCATATCATCAGCAGCCTGAATGGCCTTGCTGTTCGATTCGTATGCTCTCTGGGCGGTGATCATATTTACCATTTCGTCCACGACACTGACATTGGACATCTCCAGAAACCCCTGGGCCAAACCACCAAGACCATCCTGACCGGCAGTACCTGTTATTTCATCTCCAGATGCTTCTGATGTCATAAATAGATTCTTTCCCATACTGATTAGTCCCGCCGGATTAACAAAACGCGCCAGTTCAATTGTTCCAATTTCGCTGGGAGTGCTCTCACCGGCTTGCAGCACCGATACCGTTCCGTCCATTCCAACAGAAATTGACAGCGAATCGGAAGGGATCGCAATTTCGGGCTCCAAAATGAAACCATCTGAATTTACAATGCGGCCGTCGCTGTCCAATTTGAAAGAGCCATCCCTTGTAAAGCCGGTGTCTCCACTTGGCAAAGTTATTTGAAAAAATCCATCTCCTTCAATCGCCAAATCAAGCTCATTTTGGGTATTTTCCATGTTCCCCTGGGTAAATATTTTTAATACTGTTGATGGACGGGTGCCGTGTCCTAATTGTATGCCAGCAGGCACCTCGGTATCTTGACTTGAAGAAGTGCCTGCTGGTTTAATGGTTTCATATAATAAATCCTGAAATTCGGCCCGACTTTTTTTAAACCCCGATGTGTTCACATTGGCCAGATTGTTGGAAATTACATCGAGATTTAAGGCCTGTGCCTGCATGCCGGTTGCTGAGGTCCATAGGCTGCGTATCATCTACCCTCCTAATACTATATTTTATCTGATTTCGATAATTACAATCTTAATGGTTATAAAGAGTGTACCTGAATTTTGCGGGAGATAATAGGTCCATCACAATTTGCCCATTTCATTTATTGCCCTTGAATTGACATCATCTACGGAACGAATAATTTTTTGATAAGATTCATA
>JASFSK010000008.1:0-22681 GCA_050114455.1 Desulfobacterales bacterium
TAAAACCGCCGAAGGCGCCATACCCACCTGGCGCGCCACATCAACATTGGCAATCCGAGCCTTTTCTCGCAATATATTCAGTATTTCTAAACTTTTACTATCAATCATTCTAAATAACCTAATTTTGACAGAAATTTATTCTTAAAAGATGGCCTTGTCAAGAATAATTTAGTGATCAAGCGGTTATTTTAAAGCTTGTAATTACAAGGAAATAATTCTAATTAGTCAGCATTCAAAGCAATTGGACATATACAGGCAAGTTGAGGATGATAACATTTTGCTATGGGAAAACCGCATGGGTGACTTCAAGAGATTTGAAAAAGAATTTATAACAATTACACAAGCCTCTCATTTTTCTCCATTTTGCGACCAGTAAATCGATGCAGATAGAAAGTACCATCAGCCCGAAAAGTAGACATTTTATAATTGTTGCCACGCTGTTGGCGCTTTTTCTCGGTGCCCTGGATGCACTGGTCATGGCGGCAGCCATGCCCACCATTGTTGCCGAACTGGGCGGACTTCACCTCTACAGCTGGGTGTACTCAGCCTATCTTTTAGCCCGTGCAGTTTCCCTGCCGCTATTCGGAAAGTTGGCCGATATTTTCAAAACCCGCAGGCTTTACCTGATCTCCATCAGCATCTTTATTTTAGGCTCGGTACTTGCTGGACTGGCCCAAAGCATGATGCAGCTGATTTTAGCGCGTGTGCTTCAGGGAATTGGTGCCGGGGGCAACTTCGCCCTGGTTTACATTGTCTTGGCCGATGTATCTAAACCCGAAAATCGAGGTAAAGTCTTGTCTCTGGGAAGTTTTATCTGGGGATTGGCAAGTGTTTTGGGTCCCACCTTCGGCGGTTTTGTGGTAACTTACTTTTCCTGGCGCTGGATCTTTTTTGTGAATGTACCCCTGGGTGCTTTTTCCCTAGTGGGTATTGCCTATTACCTGGTCGAGCTTCGCGAAAAAAATAAACAGGCAGCCCTCGACTATTGGGGTGCCATAACCCTTTCTACGACCGTTCTGGGAATGCTGTGTGTTTTTCTGCTGGCCGGTCGCGACTATGATTGGATATCCCCTCAAATCATGGGCTTGTCCATTGTTACCATTTCGGCGGCCATGGCCTTTTATTTCGTCGAGAAACGGGCGCTAGAACCCATTCTTTCCTTGAATTTTTTCAAAAGCAAAAGCTTTAGTTTCGGTAACGGTTCGGCATTTCTGGCCAGCTTTACGATCTTTTCCCTGTTTGCCTATACCCCGCTTTATATCCAGGGTGCGTTGGGTAAGACACCCTTGCAGATGAGTGTTGCAATGCTGTCTTTGAGTTTAGGGTGGTCTGTTGGTGCCCTGGCCTGCGGACAACTGGTCAACCACTTCGGCCAAAAACAGTCAACCGTTTTTGGATCTTTGTGTTTGGCTGTTGGCGGTGGAATCATGATCACCTTTTCAACCGAAACGTCTTTAACGGCCTGTTCGATCATACTGGGATTTATTGGTGTTGGTATGGGATTTGTCTCGATGGCAACCCTCCTCGTCGTGCAGGATAGCCTTGATAAATCGGATCTTGGCGTTGCGACATCATCCCATCAATTTTCCAGAACACTCGGCGGAACTATCGGTGTCGGCATATCCGGAAGCTTCGTCACCGTGACACTGTCTAAAGCGATGGAATCTTTGATGGGTAAGGGATTGAACAGTTTATCGCCGGCTTTGACGGTTCAAATTGAGCAAAGTATTGAAAATATTTTTCGACCGGAAATCCAGGCTCTTCTCGCCCCCAATCTTCAAAAGTCGATGCAGGAGGCGGTGGAAAAGGGCATCTCGCAGGTTTTCTGGATTACCTTTTTCACTTCCCTGCTATGTTTGGTCTTAAGTGTGCTGATTCCAGTGAAAATTGTTTCACGGCCAAAGGGCGGGGTTGACTGAACGATGATTCGTTCCGCTCTCTGCAAATGAAGACGTTGACAATAAAATAAAAACAACCATTTTAGTAAAGAATCCACTATAAAAGCTCAATTATAAAGGAGTGAAAATATGATCATTGCCAATGAGAAAGATGTCCATGCCACAACAATGGAGAGTCCGGAAGTTAGAAATGCGGCCATGAAAGCTTTGATATCACCCGCTGAGGGGTGGGACGGATATGTCATGCGAGTGGTTGAACTGGCGGAAGGCGGCTACAGCCCCCGTCATACCCATGACTGGCCCCACATCAATTATGTACTGGAAGGTCAGGGCTCTCTGCATGTTGAAGGCAAAGACACCCCTGTAGAAGCCGGATCGTATGCTTATGTCCCGGCAGGCACCCACCACCAGTATCGAAATGAAGGCAGCGGAATGTTTCGATTTATTTGTATCGTGCCCCAGGAAGGCCATGTGGTGTAATTCAGCTTCCCGATTTCATGGCGGCTCAGATTCCAATTTATCGGAAAGGTGTTGCTTGTTTTAAAACGGGTGGTCGGAACAGAAAACAGGATACACTTCGAAAATCGGTTATAAAGTTCGCCGATTATCGAAATTAAAAATTGCCGGCTAACACCTCCAGGGCCTTTCTGGCAGCATCCTGTTCCGCCGCCTTTTTGCTTTTGCCGCGTCCTTCCGTTTCGATATCAATCACTTTCAAGGCCACCCAGAAGGTCTTGTTGTGATCGGGTCCATCTTCACGAATGATGCGATAATGCGGCATGGCGCCGCTGCCGACCTGAACCCACTCCTGCAATCGACTTTTATAATCATGATTGCTGTCGGCGGCTTCCAACCGTTCAATTATGGGCTGCATTTTCTTTTTGATAATTTCATAAGCGGTTTTAAAACCGCCGTCCAGATAGATAGCCGCCGTTAATGCTTCAAAGGAATCTGCCAATATGGAGTTTTTCTCACGACCCTGGGTTTGAGATTCTCCCTTCCCCAGCAGGATGTAGTTGCCTAGATGAATGGATCTCGCTGTTTTTGCAAGTTGGAATTCATTGACGAGGTTAGCACGGTTTCGAGAGAGATCACCTTCCTTCAATTCCGGATAGGTGTGCATCAGCATATGGCCGACAGCTAGGTTTAAAACCGCATCGCCTAAGAATTCCAAGCGTTCATTATCGCGCAGATCGGAATTGGTAAGCTCGTTGACATATGAGCTGTGACGCAAGGCTTCTTGCAGGAGATGCTTATTCTTAAATTCGTACCCCAATCGTTTCTCAATTCCGGCTGGATCTTTGGGTTCCATGGGTGTGCCTAAAAATATCGTTTTTAGTACGACAATCGCTTATCATTGCGACATGGATTAAGCGAATTTTCGGTCTACTGATAGAGAGTTCGCCCTTTAGAGTCTCGAATGTTCAGTTGTTCCGATCAAAAAAACAAATTTTTAATAATTCGAATCGGCACGCACACGGTTGAATCCAGAAAGGGGCCGTCAGTGTCGATTGAGCTTCTCGAACAATTCGTAGGGGACGGACAGGTCGCCAAGCCCCGATCCCATTTTGATATCAGGCTGAATGGCACCGTGAAAGTCGCTGCCGCCGGTCATCAATAAACCGTGGCGCTTGGCCATCTCGAGGTAGAGGCGGGTCTGGTCCGGGGTATGTCCTGAATAGTAGACTTCCACACCCTGAATCCCCGATTGTTTTAAATTTCCGATCAATTCGTCAAGCTGATTTTCGTTATGATAGTCCAACAAACCCGGATGGGCCAATACTGGAACACCGCCGGCATCTAATATGACTCTCACTGCTTCACCGAAATCAACCCGCTGTTTATCCACATAAGCGGGTTTGCCAGTCCCTAAAAAGTGGTCGAACGCATCGTCGATTGATGCGACCACCTTCTTTTTGACCATCAGCTGTGCAATGTGAGGTCTTCCCAGCTGTCCCTCCCCGACTGTTTGGCGAACTTCTTCGAGAGTGAGAGAGATACCCAACTTATTGAGACGGTTTATAATCGAAGGATTTCGATTTTTGCGCGCTAATTGAAGTGTTTCAAGTGTCCGATTCAAGCCTGGATCATCAAGACGAATTGAATAACCGAGCAAATGAAAACTTCCGGAGCCAGGGTAAAAAGAGGGAGGGGCTGCACTGATTTCAACACCGGTTAAAAATCCCAGTGAAGTGGGAATGCCGTTTACCAGCGCTTCTTTTGAGCCAGCCACCGTATCGTGGTCGGTAATCGCAATTGCTTTCAGTTTGAGTCGTAGCGCGTGGGATATGACCTGTTCGGGGGTTAAGGTTCCATCGGAAGCTGTGGTATGAATATGAAGGTCAATACCCGCATAACCGCTAGATTCCAAGGGCTTTCTCCAAAGCTTCCTCCTTGGATTTACAGTCGATACATTGGGTTGTGACAGGTCTGGCTTTCAATCGTTTGATTGAAATATCTTCACCGCAGGATTCACATATTCCGTAAGTGTCATTTTCGATCCGCTCCAGGGCCTCCCTAATTTTTTTAATTAGTTTGGCTTCACGATCACGGATTCGCAGCATAAAATTGCGGTCTGCTTCAAGGGCGGCACGATCCGTCGGATCCGGAAAATTCTCTTTGGTTTCGGTCATTCCCGAGACCGTATCGCCTGCTTGGTTTAAAAGATCTTCAAGTCTTTCAGTAAGATGTTTCTTGAAATTTTCTTTATCTTTTTTTTTCATGGTCGAGCCTTCTGGGATTTTTATTCACTATTGACATCAATGTTAAAAATGGAATTATATAGCACAGCCAGAATCCCTTGTAAATAACAAAAACACCCCCTTCCAGGGGCAACGCGTTTGCAATTTACAGGGGTATGAAAACATTTTCTGGATAGCGACGGTACCACCATCGTTTTATTTATCCCGGATGTTGAAATAAAAATGCTTTCATACCCTATGCTTCTGACTCTCCAGCCGAATCAGATATCTTTTAAAAATTTTTCTAACTGTTTCATATTGCCAATATTGTAAATTTTTGCGGGACGATCCTTAGGCAAAATCTTTTTCAAAAGGCCGGCTAGAACCCGGCCCGGCCCGACTTCCACAAAAATCTCTACATCTGCCTCAATCAGCTTCAGCATCGTGTCGTACCATCGCACGGGACTGCATAGCTGACGACCCATGATTTCCTTAATTTCATTCGGATTGTCCGAGGCATCTGCCGTTACATTGAACAAGAGGTTCTTTCGCGGAGAATTAAACGATGCTGTTTCAAGATTCTCTTTGAATTCGTCTTGGGCATCTTTTATGAGGGCACTATGCCAGGCGCCGCTGACTTTCAGCGGTATCGATTTTGCACCGGCTTCACTCGCCAGAGCTGAAACCCGGGAAACCGGTTCTTGAGCCCCTGTTATTACAATTTGAAGCTCTGTGTTGTGGTTGGCAATCGATACAACGCCATGGTTTTGACCTTCGGAAACCATCTCGGAAACCTCTTCGAAGGGCAGCCCCACGATAGCATGCATCACACCTTGATTTCGGGTCGCATCCCGGTGCATCAATTCGCCCCGCTTAAATACCAATCGAATGGTGTCTTCTTTCGAAATCACGGCGGCCGCATTTAAAGCGCTGTATTCGCCCAGGCTGTGACCTGCGCACCAATGATATCCATTATATTCTTTTTCAATGGCCGCAAGACAACCAAGATTCACAGCCGTAAGGGCCGGCTGCAAATTTACGGTCATGGTTAAATCGTCCATCGGTCCCTTGAAACAAAGCTTTGATAAATTGATACGGGTAATTTCCTCGGCCATGTCGAAAATTTCACGCACGATATCATATTCGCGGTAAAATTCTTCTCCCATTCCAACGCTTTGGGACCCTTGGCCGGGAAACAAAAATGCCGTGTTTTTCAATTTTCTACCTCCCAAACAAACAATCCGATTTTTAACTTAGAACCTAACGTCTCGTTTTAAAATAGCCAAAATTTGATCCTCACGAATAGCACCACTTCGACCTATGCTCCATGCCCTCTGCATGTTGCAATTTAAGCACCGAACGGCCGAGAACCAGCAGCCATCGCCAACTGGCGACGAACAGCATATAAAAACTACTCATCCAATTTAAAAAGTTTCCGAACAGCGTCGATATACAGCGACTTATCTTTCAACATACCGTTTTTCTTTAAAAAAACGGTAGGATCGTGCAGTATCTTATTGATAAGAGAACCAGCCATTTTATTCAATGCGTCAGCACCCGAATCAGGAAATTTATTGGACTGCAGGGTTTTTTTAATTTCCGCCTGGGCAATGGATTCAACTTTGTTTCTCAATGCGATGATCGTCGGCACCACGTCGAGACCGGTATGCCACTGGCGAAAATTGATCACCGCTTCATCGACAATCCGCTCGGCTTTGACGGCTTCCAGCTGGCGATCTTCTATATTTTCTTCAACCACGTCTTTCAGGTCGTCGATATCATACAGATAGGAGTTCGACAGCCGGTTTACACCCGGATCTATATCCCGGGGAACGGCGATATCAATAAAAAAAAGCGGTCGGCTGCGACGGGCGCGAAGAATGCCTTTTACCTGGTTGCGGGTGATGACGAAACCGGATGCTCCGGTCGAGCTGATGATAATGTCAACAAATTTCAAACAATCCGTTATCTCTTCAAAGTGCAGGGCCTGTCCTTTGAATTTTTTAGCCAGGGCAACGCCGTTTTCAAAAGTCCGGTTAGCCACGTAGATATCGCCTGCCTTATTTCGAATCAAATGTTCGACGGAAAGCTCGGCCATCTCTCCGGCCCCGATCAACAAAACGGTTCTGCCCTCCAGTGTTCCGAAAATTTTGCGTCCCAATTCCACCGCGGCAAAACTGATGGATACGGCACGATCACCGATGCCTGTTTCCGAACGAATTCGTTTGGCCACAAAAAAGGTTCTGTGAAGCAGACGATTGAGGATGACTCCCGATGTGTTGATGGCGGTAGCGGTGCGGTACGCTTCTTTTATTTGGCCGAGAATTTGAGGTTCGCCAACCATCATTGAATCCAGACTGGAGGCGACTCTGAAAACATGGCGCACCGCCTGGTCTCCCTCATGGACATAAAGGGCATTTTCAAATTGCTCGAGGGGGATATCATTAAAATTTGCAATAAATTTTTTGGTAGTTGAAATTGCCTGGGATTTTTGATCGGTAACGAACAACACCTCGACCCGGTTACAGGTGGAAAACAGCATCACCTCATTAAGATCGGGTTGGCGCAATAGAGTCTGCACGGCGGTTTCCGACTCCTCCTTGGAAAAGGCGATACACTCCCGAAGCTCTACCGGAGCCGTAGTATGGTTGATACCTACCAGTACGATCTCTGCCATAGCGAAAAATGTTGAAATTAAAATCTCGTGAATTCTCCGTGATGCCCTTCCAACAATAAGTTGACACCAAGGAAAGTAAAAATCAAAACGCCAAATCCTACAATGGCCATAATGGCCGATTTGCGACCTCGCCAGCCAATGGTGAGCCTTTCATGCAGAAGGATAGCATAAAAAATCCATGTGATTCCGGACCATACCTCTTTAGGGTCCCAACTCCAGAATCGACCCCATATCGATTTTGCATAAACGAAACCGGTAATAAGCCCTATCGTCAGCAGCGTAAATCCCACTACGATACAGGCATAGCCGGTGATATCTAACAATTCCAACGATGGTAGACGCTTAAAAAAAAATCGCCGTTTTTTGGCTTTAATTGCGTTTTCCTGAATAAGATACAACACTCCAAGGCCGCCTGCCAGGGCAAAGGAGGCCTCACCGACAAAAATGATCACCACATGGGAGATGAGCCAAAAACTTTTAAATATATTGGTGTCCTGTGCAGGCAAACCGGGTAGTAAAGAGACCCCGATCATGATCATTGTCACCAGCGGTGCTGCAAATACTCCCAGAATTTTCAAATTGTATTTAGATTGAAAAATCAGAAACATGCCGGCGACAGCCCAAGCCGCCAAAGAAAGCGTCTCACGAAGATTGCCCACGGGCAAATGGCCGGTTTTTGTGAATCCGAGGATAATGGTAACTGTGTGAAGCAGGATCCCAACTGCCAGGATCAGACGACCGAAACGCTGCAATTTGTCTTTTTGCAGAAACAAATATGCAACATACGCAGCCGAGCTGAGCATGTATGCCAGAATCGTCAGTAGAATCAAAATGTCCATTTACCTGCCTGATCGGGTTTCGGGTAATTAGGTTCAGGGTTCGGCACAGCCGTCGGCCGAGCAAACGGTCCGGTCAAATCGAAAAAGAAACTCTGAAAAATCGAATGTGAATGACGATGGTTGAGAAACAGTCTGCCTTGTTGATTTTCCTTTCTCTCAGGCCTTTTTTAAACCTCTGAACCCGGAACGCTAAACCGATGAATCTCCTTGCATTAATTCCCTAAAATAATAACCTTCGCCCAAGATATCAAACAAGAGGACGTCGATCTCTGCCGTTTGATTGTTTTGAATCATCGTAATGAGGTCGGAGGCTATGATTTTTTCAAAAAGGTGTTTATGGGCTTCGGGTTCGTGGGCTTGGCTCAAAAGTCTTTTACGTATGGCCCCCATAAGCTTTAGAAATATTCCGTATTCTTTTCCAAATTGAATTTCGAGCGTTTTACGCAGTTTTTTAGCCAGCGCCGGACTTTTGCCGGAGGTAGAAATGGTAATGATCAAGTCATCACGTTTGACAATAGCTGGCAAAATAAAGTTACAAACCTCGGGACGGTCTGCGATGTTGCACAACGTGTTGAGTCGATCGGCATCCTGGCTTATTTTTCGATTCAGCGCTTCGTCATCGGTCGCTCCGATAACCAGGAACATGCCGTCAAGATCACCGCCTTGGTAGCGTCTTTGCTTGAGATCAATAAGGTCTGATTTTGCTAAATCCCGTAACTGTTGGGTTGCCTCGGGGCTGATTACCGTTACACTGGCGCCACATTCTAAAAGTGTGGCTACTTTGCGCGTACCCACGTCACCGCCGCCGACCACCAGGCAGTTACGATTCTGAATGTCAAGTTGTACAGGATAGTAACGCATTTTTATAGTAATTGGCGATTCGGTATTGGTTACTCGGAATCAGCTGATACGTCATTAAACTTCAACGCGCATCAAATCTTCGGCCAGTAAAAGCTCACCGGAATAAGTTTTACGGCATTGATTCTCGATATCAGCCTGATCGCACTCCGGATAAAAATGAATGAGCACCAGTTTGGCGACCTCCGCCCGGGTGGCGATTTCGCCTGCCATCGATGGCGTTAGGTGACCGGCGACCCTCTCATCGTCGGGCATGGCGCATTCGCAAATTAAAAGGTCCGCCTTGGCTGAAAGGGCAATAAGGTTTTCACTGTAGTCCGTATCACCCGAATACACGACCGAATGGCCGTCGGCACTCGTTATCCGGTATGCAATGCTTTCTTGATTGTGCTCCACCGGGGCGCTTTCAATCCTAAAGTCTCTGAATCGATGCGAATCAAGGGCTTTATTTGACAGCACCAATGTTTCAAGCATGCCCGGGGCCAGTTCAATCCATTGACCATAAACGGATTTTAGCCCGGCAAAAAATTCATCGAATCCCCGACCGGCGATAATGGTAAGGGGGGTTTTCCGACGGCTGCCGTCAGGATATTTGGTGGCAAAAATCAAAGGGACCAGTTCCGCGGAATGATCCGGATGAAAATGACTATAGAAAATAAAGTCAAGGTCAAAAATAGTTGTATTGGCCTCCAGCAGCCTTCTCATGGTACCCGGACCCGAATCGAATAGAAGCTTTGAACGATTGATTTGCAGAAATATCGAGCATGAACTTCTTTTCAGCGAGGGTACACAAGTACCGGATCCAAGAATGGTAACCGTTATGCCTGTTTTTCGAATTTCAATCATTTTTTTCCCGCTCTTTTCTCAACTCGTTGAATCAACCACGCGAGAAGCTTTTTCTCATCCCGCCAATCGACCAGATCGGAAAGATCGGACAGTGCAATCTCAGCACGCGCCATATTTTTATGCCCGCCGGCCGACCCGAATTGGCCGAAACTTTCCTTGGCCACCTTGCCGGCATTTTTACGGATACCGTCGTTTCGAAAAACCACAATGAGTTTTTTATCACAGGTTCCGCAAACAATGCTCCAGGTGATGGATACGATTCGCATAAAAAAATCAGCAATAATCACACATATATCCGGGTTGACCACCGGACCGAGCTGCACGAATACTCTGCCTTTTCGGAGACGCTTGGTGCGCAAGGCGGTCTTGAAATATTTTAAAAAATCGATCCTGAGGTCTGCCTGTTCGATTCTGTGGGCCAGGTGAGTATTTGCATAGCGAAAAAGATACTGGAATGCACGTACATCTTCTATCAGTGTTTGCCCTTTGAAACTGTTGGTATCGATTTTAATGGCTTGAAACAAGCCAGTGGCCAGCTTCACCGAGGGGGTTATTCTAGCGGCCCTCAGATATTCGGTGAGGATGGTGGCCGTTGCACCGTATGACGGTCGGATATCGGAAAAGGAGGCCTTGGCGTTGGTATCCGGGTGATGATCAATGATGACGTCAGGGTGGAGGTTCTTCATGAACTCATTGTGGTTGGGTTGGGAGTCCACAATGACGATCTTGCTGAACCTGGCGGCGTTGAGTTCTCTGAAAGGAGTCATGGCCACACCCAGAAGCCGTATCATTGCCAGGTTGTCTGGGCGATTGATCGTGTTGACATGGGCAATTGTGACATTCAAAACTCTGCGCCAAAGCAATCGGCTGATGGCCATAGCACTGGCAATAGCGTCCGGGTCGGCATTAATCACGATGAGGACAGGGTCACTGCGCGAAAATTGATCGTAAAAACGGCTCAGTTTTTCTGAGGCTGATCGTGCCATAGTTGGAAATCCCGACCCAGATACCTATCCGGTGGGGATGCAACCCGACTGAAAGGCCAGGTTTTATTTAAACTCACGTGTTTCCCGATGATGATAGTACGATGGGTTCCAAGTGATTACAATAAGTTTTTTATAGAATCTTGGTCTAAAATTGGCAAAATATAAACATATTCTTAACTCTGTCAAATTGGCACAAACCTGTATAAATACCTAACAATAATTGCGAATCGATGCACTTGGTTCGTCGTTCGTCATTCGCCAATCATCCTTCTAAAGGTAGTTATTTATTGGGCCAAGCATGAAAAGGCTCGGACGCACGCAGGCTTTCATAAAGAACAATGCCGGCAGCAGTCGAAAGATTCAACGATCGGGTATCTGCGTTGATGGGAATAAAATAGGTACTCGCTGAATAGCGCTCTAAAATTTCGTTGGCAAGGCCCCGGGTTTCCGATCCAAACACCAGAAAAAGCCGCTTTAGAGCTGGCAGGGACCAAAAAATTTTGGAACCTCTTTTTGAAAAAACAGCAACCTCATCCTTTTTTGGTGCCATGTTTGCTAAAAATTCGTCAAAATCATTCCAGACAGTTAACTTGACTTTTTCCCAGTAATCCAGGCCTGCTCTGTGCACCTCGCGGCTGTCAAGAGAAAAGCCCAGCGGCTTGATCAGATGTAGATAGGCACCGGTGGCAAGACAGGTACGCCCGATATTGCCGGTATTCCAGTGAATTTCAGGTGCCACCAGAACCACGTGACGTTCCAAATCTGACCCTTGGGTGTTTGTGGATTGTGTCATTCGGTTGAGGCTGTTGTCAATTCAGTGTATCTGCCATATATTGTCCGGTTTTACAAAATCCCGAAAATACATTGATTGATTATTGCACGGCGCTATGGTTATGCACGCTGGCCGCAATTGGGACAGTATTTAAATTCCGGTTCTAAAGTCCGGTTACAGGCAGAACATGTTTTGTTTTCGTAGCCGGCCCGACGCGAAATATCCGGGCCGGATTGAGGGATCGTTTTGTTGCAACGATCACATATGATAAATGGATCACCTTTTTTTATTCTCAACAGCGGAATAAAAAATAGGCTGAGGTAATGATCCACCCTTTTGTAGTAGGCCTGATGCAATCCGCAAACCGGGCAGCGCCTGGGATTTCGATCCAATACCTTGGTTTTAGGAGAAATGCCGGCAATAAATATCATTAAAAAGCTCTCGGTTTGCAAATATTTCCATAGCCCTGTATGCCGTCCAGCCGGTGGACGATGCCACAACCACCCCATCAATACCCAGCGATTGCATCCATTCTGCGGCAGGTTTAATGGTCCGTGGTGTCTTTTCCGGACAGTTCGAAATACATGTTTACCTTCTCCACTTTCATTTTTCAGTCAAACACGGTCCTATTGTATCGAAAAAAATGATGCAGTCAATACCTGCAGGGCGGCATTTATATACGATCCATACAGGAAATATTTTCTCTGGATATCATTCATGAGTTGATTAAAATTGACAAATGATTTATGAAGTTTAGGTCAGGCTGGAAAAACATCAAGCAATTATTAAATCGTTTATAAAAGGATCTGAAAATGGAAATCGTTCAGAAAGAGGAAAACGGAATTGTCTGCATCGAGATAATCGGACGATTGGATGCCGATTCTTCTCCGGAAGCTGAAAAAGTGGTCAAGGATGCTATCAAAGATCAAACAAATCGCATTCTGTTCAACCTGGCCTCGCTGGAATATCTCAGCAGTGCGGGCCTCAGAGTTTTGTTGGGCGCTGCAAAAGAAATGCGCCGAAAGGACGGCAAAATTGTCCTCTGTGTGCTAAATGAATTTGTAAAAGAAATTTTTGAGGTCAGCGGATTTCAAACCCTGATTCCAATCACCGATACCGTGGAATCCGGAATCGAATTGCTTTCCCAATAAATTAAATTTGCCTCACATGCAGCATCCGGACCAAAGACACTTGAGTCCTTGGAACTTTATGGAATGGAAAATACAAACAAAAATACCGAATCGATCCTACTTGTTGACGACAATCCAACAAACCTGCAAGTGCTTTTTCAAACCCTGGAGGGTGTTGGTTGCAAGCTGTTGGTAGCGAAAAACGGGGAAATGGCAATCTCCATTACAGAAAAGGCTCGGCCGGACCTGATTTTGCTGGATATTATGATGCCCGGCATTGACGGTTACGAAGTATGCCGTCAGTTAAAATCCGAAGCCGGCACCGCGGATATCCCTGTAATCTTTCTTTCGGCCCTGGGTGACACGGAAGATAAGGTAAAAGGCCTTCAACTGGGCGCCGTCGACTACATTACCAAACCGTTTCAACCCGACGAGGTAATTGCCCGCGTAAATACTCATTTGACGATTCACCGGCTTAAAAGTGAAGTCGAGAGCAGAAAAGATCAACTCGAACACGAATTGAAAGTGGTTTCAGAAGTTCAACAAAAATTACTTCCAAAAGAACTTCCGGCGATTAATGGATTTAAACTGGCGGCACACTACGAAACCAGCCGCTACGCCGGCGGTGACTATTATGACATCATCGAGTTGCCGGACAATCACTGGGGTTTCCTGATAGCCGATGCGGAAGGGCACAGTGCGCCAGCAGCTGTACTGATGGCCATGACATGCGCTCTGTTCCGCGCCTATCCGGACACCGACGTCGACCCTGCTAAAATGCTGCAATATTTAAATACTCATCTTTGTAAAGTGGCTGAGCCCAGCTTTATGACGGCCCTGTATGCGGTATTCGACGCCAATCAGAAAACATTAAGCTTGGCGCGGGCAGGCCAGCCGCTGCCAATGATTTACCGTTTTGCCGAAAACCAGGCTTTTGAGTTAGACTGCCCGGGTGTTTACCCGCTCGGTATAGAGCCGTATAAAATGGATATTCCGGTGACGAATACAACACTTGAGGTCGGAGACCGCTTCCTCGTATACACCGATGGCGTTTCAGAAAGGTTTAACGAAGCCGGAGAAATATACGGTGAAAAACGTGTCCTCCGGCAGCTCGCTGCCACCGAAGCCAACGATCCCCGATATGTCCTTGCCGCGATAATGGCCGATGTCGAACGTTTTGCCGGTGAACGTCCCGCCGACGATGATCAGGCGTTACTGCTGGGAATTGCAGAGTAGCCCGATGGTTTTTTTTATCACGCCCCCGCAAGTTTCCCACCTTATTATATAAGGATCCCCTTATAAATTTAGGTTCAATGTTCATGGCTTCTTGTGATGTCTTAAAACGTGCTTTTGAAGATAGCGATACAACCTCCGATTCTGCCCAGTCATCTCCGTGCTTCCATATGCGTTGTCCCCTTTGAGGCTTTCATTTACTCTTGACAGAAAAAGGCAAGTCGTTTATAGTCCCTCCCTTCGGCTCGATCCATAGGGTTTCAGATAATACCACCCCATCATGGCCAATGCAGCAGGATGGGATAAAGAAATCGAATTCAGATATCAAGTATTTAATCAGCTTATCTGTTTATAATGGTGCGCTGGGTAACACCGCACGGATCGAACTGCCGGGAGTGTGTATGGCAAAAAATTTGCTAAGAATAATAGAACAAAAAAAAGCTGCAATTGTAAAAAATTGGTTTGATTTGACCGCTCAAACTTATGCGCCGGATACTGCCGTATTTTTAAAATCCAAGACAGATCCTTTTGCCAACCCAGTTGGCAGCACGATGCACAGCAGTCTTAATGTTTTGCTGGATCAGTTGATCAATGACATGGATTTGCAGGTCATCAACGCCTATCTGGATCCCATCATCCGGATACGGGCAGTCCAGAATTTCAGCCCCTCTCAAGCCACTTCGTTTATCTTATCTTTGAAAAGAGCCCTGAGAGTAAGCCTGGCAAAAGAGCTCCGCGATATCCGTTATGCCGGCGAATTTTTCGAATTCGAATCAAAAATCGACCAGCTCAGTCTGATGGCGTTTGATATATACATGCAGTGCAAGGAGAAAATCTATCAAATAGGCGCTAACGAAACGAGAAAACGGACCTTTAAGGCCTTTGAGAGAGCCGGTCTGATTTCAGAAAATGCAGAGTAATGCGATCGCCCGTTGAACAATATATAAAGCACTAATTAAATCATATTTATCACTATCCATCATCCTCTTGCCGGCCTGTAAGCAGGGTGGAGCCAATCAGGGTTTCACAAGGGCACATTGGAGATGCTAATTTATAGCGGTAGACTTCCATCCGACCCTAAGCAGGAGGATGTGAAGTCTTAAAGTGAGGTGCGGTTCTATGAATTCAAGGTACATGTTTTCACTCATCGCTGTTATCGTTCTGTTTTTGATCGCCTGGGCGGGTGCAGCGATCGGGCTACAATTCGTTTTCGGAATCATTATCCCCTATCTGGCAATCATAACCTTTTTGGTAGGCGTTGCTTACAAGGTTTTGGGATGGTCACGTTCGGCAGTACCCTTCCGCATACCCACCACCGGTGGCCAGCAAAAATCCCTTGCCTGGATTAAGCATTCTCAGCTGGATTGTCCCGACACCAATTGGCAGGTCATTGTGCGGATGGCATTTGAGATATTGACTTTCCGGTCCCTGTTTCGCAATACGCGTATGAGGCTTAAAGAGGGTACCAAGCTATCCTATCAACTGGAAATTTTCCTGTGGGTCGGCGCGCTGGCCTTTCATTACGCGTTTTTGACTGTTATCATTCGCCACCTTCGATTTTTTACCGATCCAGTGCCGTTTTTTGTTACTCTTTTGGATAAGGTCGACAGTTTCTTCCGCTTGGAAGTTTTGTATTCGAACTTTCATTTTGGCTTGCCGGGGGTATCCTTATCCAGCCTTGTCCTATTGGCTGCCGTAGCCTACCTTGCTACAAGACGGCTTTTTATCCGCCAGGTCAGATACATTTCCATGGCCGGCGACTATTTCCCGTTGTTTCTAATTTTCGGTATAGCCTCGACCGGCATTCTCATGCGCTATTTCACAAAGGTCGACGTCACGGCAGCCAAGGAACTGACCATGGGATTGGTTACCTTTCGCCCGACCATTCCCGAAGGTATTGGGTCCGTGTTTTATATCCACCTTTTTTTCGTCAGTGTCCTGCTGGCCTATTTTCCATTCAGCAAACTGATGCATCTGGCGGGTGTTTTTCTGAGCCCGACCCGCAACCTTCCCACAAACACACGCGCCAAAAGACATATCAACCCTTGGAATTATCCGGTTCCCATTCACACCTATGAAGAATATGAAGATGAGTTCAGAGATAAAATGGTGGAAGCCGGGCTACCAGTTGATAAAATGCCTGAAGAAACACCTGTTGAAGAGCCGATTGAAGAACCGGTTCAAGGCAATAATAAGGAGTAGACTATGGCAGAAGAATTACCCAAACCCGAGCAACTCATCCAGATCGATCATCGTCCACCCATTACGGACTGGATAGATACCCCGACAAATATCCGCAAGGGGATGTATTGTTATGCATCCAACCCCAAGAGTGTGGAATACGTGGGACTTCCCAATGCCCGGGCGTGGAATCCAGTAGAGGATGATTGGAATCTGCCGGATAATTGGCAGGAAATCATCCATCAGGGTTTCAAAGAACGTCTCGAACGCTTCAGATCGTTTAAGGTATTCATGGATATTTGCGTTCGCTGCGGTGCCTGCAGCGATAAATGCCACTATTTTATCGGAACCGGCGATCCCAAGAACATGCCGGTGGTCAGAGCCGAGCTTTTACGCTCCGTGTATCGCAACGATTTTACCCGGGCCGGCAAAATTTTGGGAAAAATTAACGGCGCCCGCCCCATGGGAATCGATGTGTTGAAGGAGTGGTGGTACTACCTGTTTCAGTGCTCGGAATGTCGGCGCTGCTCGCTTTTCTGTCCCTACGGAATCGATACGGCCGAGATTACCATCATGGGCCGGGAGCTGCTCAATCTGATCGGCCTGAACATCGACTGGATTGCAACACCGGTGGCCAATTGCTACCGCACCGGTAATCACCTGGGTATCCAGCCCCATGCATTCAAAGACATGCTGGATTTTTTTGTTGAAGACATCGAGGATGTCACCGGCGTACAGGTGACGCCCCAGTTCAATAAAAAAGGCGCCGATATTCTGTTCATCACCCCCTCTGGAGATGTATTTGCCGACCCTGGTACATATACCTGCATGGGGTATATGCTACTCTTCCATTTTTTGCAGGAAAAATACGGCTTTGACATTACCTGGAGCACCTATGCCTCCGAGGGCGGAAACTTCGGATTTTTCACCTCGCACGAAACCATGAAACGGCTTAATTCCAAAATGTATGCCGAGGCCAAGCGGTTGGGTGTCAAATGGATTTTGGGCGGAGAATGCGGCCACATGTGGCGGGTGATCAATCAATACATGGATACCATGAACGGGCCGGCGGATTTTTTGGAAGAGCCGGTCAATCCCATCACCGGGACCAAGTTTGAGAATGCCAGGTCAACCAAAATGGTTCACATTACTGAATTTACATCTGATTTAATTCAACACGGCAAGCTCGATTTGGATCCATCCCGCAACGATCATCTAAAAGTTACATTTCATGATTCCTGCAACCCCGCCCGCGGGATGGGATTATTTGATGAACCACGCCATGTGATCAAAAATGTGTGCAACCACTTTTACGAAATGCCGGCCAACACCATCCGGGAGCAGACGTTTTGTTGTGGCAGCGGTGCAGGACTAAATGCCGGGGAAGACATGGAACTGCGACTGACCGGCGGCCTGCCCAGGGCCAATGCCGTCAAACACGTTCACGAAAAGCACGATGTCAACATGCTGGCCACGATTTGCGCGGTTGACAGAGCCGCCCTGCCGGCCCTGATGGAATACTGGGTTCCCGAAGTGGATGTCACCGGCGTGCATGAACTGGTGGCCAATGCTTTGAACTTTGACGGGCAAAACGACAGGACCACCGACCTGCGCGGTGAAGATATTCCGGGATTAGCGGGTGATTCGGAGGAAGAAACTGATGAAGGATAAAAAATTAATCATTGCCGGTGTGGTCATTTTCATTGTTATCGCAACATTTCCTTTCTGGTACAACCGGGGAAAAGCGGCTCGCGCACCGGAAGTTGAACTGACACCCAAAGCGATAGCGGCCAAGGTGTGTGTGCGATCGACCGATTATATGAAGGCCGAGCACATGCAACTGCTGGATGTCTGGCGAGAGGCGGTGGTGCGCAGGGGCGAAAGAATATACGTAAGTCCCGACGGCAAAGAGTATAATATGAGCCTGTCCAATACCTGTCTGGACTGCCACGCCAATAAAACCGAATTTTGCGACCGTTGTCATGATTATGCCTCGGTGCAACCCTACTGCTGGGAGTGTCATATCGATGATACGTTGAAGGAGAAATCTTAATGGATAGCAGCAGACGACGCATTTTACAGTTACTTGGTCTCTCATCGCTGGCGCTAGCGGCCAAACCCGTTTTCAATGCCTTTGCCGAAGAGGAGCATGGCGGCAAACCCAAACCGATCCTAAAAGAAAACGATAATGCATTGAAGGCAAAACAGTGGGCCATGGTCATTGATACCCGAAAGTTTGAATCCGAGGAAGATCTGGAACCATTGATAGAAATTTGTCACAAAATTCACAATGTGCCGCATTTGCAGAACAAACAACATGAGATCAAATGGATTTGGGGGGCTCATTACCACAACGCTTTTCCGGGTAAGGCCGCTCGATTTTTAAGTGAGGAAGTCGAACACAAGCCGTTCTTTGTCCTTTGCAACCATTGTGAAAATCCGCCCTGCGTACGGGCATGTCCGACCAAGTCAACTTGGAAAAGGGAGTCGGACGGGGTTGTCCTGATGGATTTTCACCGCTGCATAGGATGCCGCTTTTGCATGGCCGCCTGCCCGTTTGGCGCCCGTAGTTTCAATTACCGGGATCCGCGGCCCTTTATCAAGGAAATCAACCTTAAATTTCCCACGCGGGCGAAGGGCGTGGTTGAAAAATGCAATTTTTGTGTCGAACGATTGGCTGTCGGTCAATTACCGGCCTGTGTCGAAGTCTCTGAAGGCAAACTGGCCTTCGGGGATCTATATGATCCGAAATCAAATGTTCGGGAACTCATCCGAACCCATTTCACCATTCGCCGTAAACAGACATTGGGTACAGAACCGTCCGTTTACTACATCGTGTGAGGTTATTATGCTTGAATTAGCGATAAAAGGAAGCAAAAAATACTATGGCTGGATGACGTTTTTGCTGGTCATTATCGGCATCGGTTTCCTTATCTACTTAAAACAGCTTGACTTCGGTCTGGGTATCACCGGCTTGAGCCGGGATACATCCTGGGGATTTTACATTGCCAATTTTACCTTTTTGGTTGGAGTAGCCGCCGGTGGGGTAATGGTCGTGCTTCCATACTATTTGCATGATTACAAGGCATTTGGCAAGGTCACGATTTTGGGGGAATTTCTTGCGATTGCTTCGGTAGTCATGTGTGTCACGTTCATTCTGGTCGACCTCGGCCAGCCCATGCGAATTTTCAATGTCTTTCTGTATCCGTCGCCCAACTCCGTTCTCTTTTGGGATACCGTCGTATTGAACGGCTACCTGTTTTTGAATCTGGTTATCGGATGGAACGTACTGGAGGCCGAACGCAACAATGTTCATTATCAAAATTGGGTAAAGCCGCTCATATACATATCGATCCCCTGGGCCATCAGCATCCATACTGTAACGGCCTTCCTTTTTTGCGGCCTGCCGGGCAGAGGATTCTGGATGACCGCTATTCTGGCACCCCGATTTCTATCTTCGGCATTTGCCGCCGGCCCGGCCCTGCTTATTCTACTGTGTCTGATCATCCGGCGGGTGACCCATTTTGACCCCGGAAGGGAACAGATACAATCGCTGGCCAAAATTGTGGCCTATGCTATTTGTGTCAATGTGTTCTTTTTTCTGTGTGAGGTCTTTGTGGCATTTTACAGCAGCATCCCCGAACACATGGATCACATCAAATATCTTTTTATCGGCCTTCATGGCAAGAGTGCCTACGTTCCCTGGATGTGGGCATCTTTTGCTCTAATGGCAATCGGGATCGTTCTGACGGTCAACCCTATCACTCGGAAAAATGAAGGTGTTTTGGCAGTGGCCTGCGTGGTCATTTTCCTGGGCACCTGGATCGACAAAGGATTGGGCATGATTGCCGGCGGGTTTACCCCTTCTCCGCTGCATAAGGTCAACGAATATATTCCCTCTTTGGCAGAAGTTGTGATCGCCCTGGCCGTGTGGGCCATGGGATTTCTGATACTGACCCTGCTGTTTAAAATGGCAGTGGGGGTGAAAGAAGAGGTTGGCGGCTAACTAAAACAACATAAAAATGAAAAGGGGCATTCCAAAATTGTGATGCCCCTTTTTTATGGCCTGAACGGGTGCTCCGCAGGGTATCTTGTCACCACTGTAATTCTGCAAGTTGCAACCCGTTTGCTTTTCTGGTGCGAGCCCACCGATCTTTGCTCCTGGCTGCTTTTTCACCTGGCATCGCTTTTATGATTTCAAAATAATCCTGCTTAAATTTGTCTTTCAAAACTTGGGCTTCCGGTTTGCACCGCACGGCATAAACGGTTTGAGTAGATTGATGATCGAAGTCCCGCCAAATCTGTTCGTCTTTTAACAAGGTATATCTGTGACCCTCAAGCGCCGCAATGACTGCTTTGGTATCGAAACCTCCCGCCCTTTCAACGGCCTCTTTATACTGGTACATGATCGTATAGGCCGAGGCCGCCGACGTTGAGGGATAACTTTGGTACTTGTTAGCGAAATTTTCAACAAATTCGATTCCTTTTACATAATTAAAGGAGTATGGAACCTTCCAGCTCCACGGTAAAGCCCCGACGACGCCTTCCATTACTTTGGGCCCGGCACTTTGGGCCATACCCAGTGTCAAATTTGGAACAACAATAGACATTTTTTTCTTTAGTCCCATTTCGGTGGCCAGCTTAACCGCATCGGCCATATCCTTTCCGAATAAGACCAGTACGAGAACCTCTGCCCTGGACGATGCCGCTTTCGTCAGCGCTTTTTGAAAATTTTCACGTTTAGCGCCGGGAAAGGGAGTCAGAAATCGTTTATGTCTTTTTCTATCCAGGGTGCGACTGAACTTTCTAATTGATGCCTCCGTGGTCCAGCCCCAAGTATAATCGGCAGTCACATAAAAGTATCTTTTACCAGAAAAATGTTCCTTTAAATATTCTGATAACACCTTGGCGCCCATCCAGGCATTATAGCACTCTCTGAAAATATATTTATGACCCTGCACACCCGTTGTGGCATTGGAGTATGTCAATGTCCCAAAATATAATTTTCCCCTGGACTTTGCAGCTTTGCCGCCGGCTATGGCGACCGCACTGGAGGATCCGCCAAAAACCATTTCAACACCCTGGTTGTCGATTAGGTCTTCAACGTTTTTCTTGGACAAATCTGCTTTCGATTTCGAATCTCTGACGACCAATTCAATATTTCGCCCAAGAATGCCGCCGGCCTGATTAATTTCTTCGGCAGCCATTTTTGCTGCTCTCAGTTGGGCCAGTCCCTGAACAGAGTATGGTCCTGTTTGAGGATAATTCAATCCGATTTTAACAACTGCGGCGCTTGCGCCGGTACTAGTTGCCACCAGAAGGGCTAGCAAAATCAAGGCGATAGTTACTATTTTCAATCTTTTTCTTTTTAACATTTTTTGTGCCTCCTAAAATAAATTAACAATATCTCATCGGCAAAAAGTAGTTAACTGCCGACGAGATCGTTGCCTAAATCGATAATTTTAGCCTCCCGTGCATCTGCCTGTTGATCTGATTGTTGCTTTGCATCTTCATCCAACTTAAACGCTTCAACTGATGTGGCCAGCTGCTCGGAAGATTCGGACAGTCGTTTGATCGCCAGGGCTGTCTTCTGGCTTGCAGCCGAGTTTTGCGCGCTGACCTTGCCGACCGCTTCCATCGTCTTCGTAATTCTATCAGAGGCCTGGGCCTGTTGAGTGGCGGTCATCGAAATTGATTTGATTAACTCCGCCAACTGGGTTGAAACCGTCTCGATCTCCTGCAGCTTGTTATGGGCATTGTGAGCCAGATTAGAGCCTTCCACGACCCGCTGGATGCTCTCTTCCATACTCGTCCCGGCCTCATTGATTTCTCCCTGAATATTTCGTATCAGTGTATCAATCTGCTTGGTGGCCTTGGTCGATCGCTCAGCCAAGCGCTGAACCTCTTCAGCTACTACCGCAAATCCTCGTCCGGCATCGCCGGCCATAGCCGCTTGGATCGAAGCATTCAATGCCAGAATAGATGTACGGTCAGCAATGTCATTGATGAGCTGAACAATGTTGCCGATCTCCTGAGAGCTTTCACCCAGGCGTTTAATCGCCCGGGCCGTCTCTTGAGCGTTTTCACGAATAGCCTCCATCGCTTTGTTGGTCAATTGAACGGCGGCGGCACCTTCCTTGGCATTTGCAGTTGATTGTTCGGATACCGCCGCAGACTGAAGGGCATTTTCGGCTACCTGTTGGATAGAACCGGCCATCTCGGTAATAGCGACGATAGCTTGAGATATTTGTTTGGTCTGGGTCTGACTCGTTTTCGCCAGCAGTCCGGTTGATAAGTTGACTTTCCGGGAAGTGGTTGTGACCTCTCCGGTAGTCCGCTTAACATTCTGGACAACTTCACTTAGCTGTTCCGCCATGGCATTGAATGAGTCGGCAATAGCACCGGTAATCTCTGCAGTCACTTCGGCGCGTCTGGTCAAATCTCCCTCTGCCAGCCCGCTGATCTCTTCCAAAAGCTTCAAAATTGATGTCTGAATGGCATCACGCTCCTCGCGGCTTTGGATCAGAACCAGAGTGTTGTCAAGCATGGCGTTGAGTGATTCAGCCATGGTCCCCAGCTC
>JASFSK010000009.1:0-22594 GCA_050114455.1 Desulfobacterales bacterium
TCACCACATCAAAGAGAATACTTGCGCAGTATTTTGTCACACGCTACCTGACAACAGGATGGTGCCTGAACATTATCAGCAACAGCCGATCACAGGCTAATAATTGCACCAATTTTCTATTTGAATATCTCTTGTGGCTTCCCGGATGTGCGTGCATCTTTTCGCGATGAGCATCCTTTTTTTACAAAATGAGAAGCCGACCCTGTGAAAATAACGGCATTTCGGGAAGCTGCCCTGATAAATCCGGAAAAGGCATACCCCCCTCGCTGTGTGAAACAAATTAAAATGACGATTGACGAAGGAAGGAATCGCTGCGCTCTGTCCTTTAAAGCCTTAAAATTGATACACTACTTTCCCTATATGTTTGACACTCGTAGTTCAAGTATTCGATATTCTCTTTTTGTTTATGTTAGAAAACAATTGGTACGTCAAAAGGACCGGTTTCTTTATTGATCAGACTGAATGTTCGCGTTCAGAGGCGTCTCTTATGACAAATTTAGGGTGACTAGCCCTCCCTGATCAATCGCTTGATGTTCGGTGTCTGGAGATTTTCGGCATTGATCAGCCATTCTCCTTTCTCGTTCTGCCGTGCCATAAGGTGCCCTTGTTTTATCCATTGTTTTACACCGAGCGCAGTCAAATAAGTCATTTCAACAAATTCGGACAGGGTAAATGATTTTCGACCGGACGGGGTTGGTGTTGATTTTTCCTGGGATGTTTTTGCAGCAGCCGTTGCCACAGTCGATTGGCGACCACCATCCAGATCTTGAACCGCTATGGCTTCAAGCTCACCCGGGTGAATCATCCACTTGCCGGATTTTTTTTTAGCTTTGATTTCCCCTTGCCGGATTCGTTTGGAAACCTGTGCGGCTGACATGCCCGTTTTGGACCCAAATTCTCCGGTGGTTAAAAACTGAATATTTTGTGCCATCTTTTTTCCTTTCTAACATTTCAACAAAAGCAATCCGGTTCCACTAGCAGATCATCAGAGGTTTCGGTCGGCGGTAAAACCGGATTGTCACCGTCGGATTTTAAACTTCCGTCATTCTTTGTATAGCCAGCATCGTCACGTCATCGCCTCTTGGTGCGATATCGATGAACGAAAATAAGTTGCTTTTAACGCGTTCAAGTAATTCGGATGCAGAATTAAAAGGTTGTTCAATCAGTGAACGCAGTCGAGTCCTGGTAAAAAGCTCATCTTTCGGCGACCGGGCTTCGGTCACACCATCGGTGTAGCCAACCAGGATGTCACCGGGTTCAAATTTGATCTTTCCAACATTGTATGCCGTGTTCGGCCACAGGCCCACAGCCGGTCCTGTGGGATTGAGATTTTTCTTTACGCCCTTTTTGTCAATCAGATAAAGCGGCTCGTGTCCCCCATTGATGTAGCAAAGCTGTCCGGTGGCAGGATTCAACACCCCAAAAAAGAGCGTTGCAAACATGCCCTCTTCACCGTGGGTCTGGGCGATATAGTTATTGGTAAACGGAACGGCCCTGAGCCGAATCGACTGCGGATTTTCCTCAGATGCAAGCGTTGTAATTTCGTTGCAGGACCGATTGATTCCGTTGATTGCTGTTGGATCGCAATATGCAGCCTGCTCGGCAAAAACCCGGATAAGACTGCGAAACAGGGCCATATACAGCGCTGAGCCGACACCCTTATCACACACATCTGCAATCACCAACCCAACATTGCCGTCGGGAAACGTAAACACATCGTAAAAGTCACCGGATACCTTACCGGCTGGGAAAAAGCAAGTTGCGATATTCCAGTCTGGGAAGCTGGGAATATCATTGGGTAAAAAATCCTGTTGGATCTTCTGGCCCTTCTCCAGTTCGAATTCAACCATTTTGATTCGTTCCCATTCACGGAGACCTTCTACCATATGATTAAAGTTCCTAGATAATTCTCCGATTTCATCCTTTGTTTCAACGGGCACTGATTTTGAGAGATCCCCTTTGGCCACCTTAGCAGAAATATCCGTCAGTTTTTCAATCGGACCGGATATTTTACGCGCAAAATAGTAACCTAAGAATCTAAGGATAATCACTGTCACCAGAAAAAATAGCAAAAAATACTTCATTTGCTTGTGTATGATGTTGGTAAGTCCTTCGCTGTCGACGCCTATTTTAAGAAAGTAGTTATTGACATCATTCTCACTGGTAATGTTTATGAACATTGAATGGGAGCCGTTGTCTGAATAAATCTTCGCTTTTGAAGGCCGGAAACGATGCCTGAGCCAACGGTCTAATTTATCCGTGTAAGGATCCTGCGCAATACGATGTGATTTGAGGATGGGACCGTCGGGGAAATTCATCCGAAACCAGGCAGCGTCTTCCTGCGTTTTGCTGTAGATCGAAAGATCGGATACCATATAAAAGCTTGAAGACAGACTGGCCAGAAGTTCCAGCAGGTGATACAGTTCTAATTGGGGGCTGTCGATGCCTTTCCAGATGTAATCGGGTTTATTGCTCATTTCCAAACGAGAAAGCTGATCATTTATTAGTTTACTGGTTGTACTGATGAACTGCTTTCTGCCACCGATCATATATAGCATTGAAGTGACTAAAAATATAATCAATCCGACAAGTAAAAAATAAAGGAAAATGCGCCTCGCCACGGTCGGTTTCCAGAAAGTGCAATAGCACTTAAAGTGCTCTAATATTTTCATGGTGAATCCCTCAATCAGCGACCAACAGCAGAATTGGGGATATGAGAATGGCCCCAGGAAAGGGTTAGGGCCACCTCTGCTGCCGGCCGCTGATTATCGTTTTGAGAATTGGACGGCCACTGAATCATATCCAGTATTTATCCGCACTACCTATAGAATGTCAAATATTCGTTTGTATCATTTTGTAGCAAATTTTCATGCCCTATCGCGCACACCGAAGCATAAAACAAAAGATTGTTTAAAATGTCATTGCTATCCTCTACAACATATGTGGCATTAAAATTTATAATATGTATCAAAATATGTTTTAGGGGATTGGTTGTTCAGATATTGAACAGTTGGGGCAATTTGTATTGGAGCAGGTTCGGCATACTAAAAATAGGATTTCTGCCAGGCCTGGAAAAAATATTAGCCAATATCCGATAAATAATACCTTATTCTGCCACAGCCAGGGTATTGGGAAAGCAAAAAGAACTACTATAGCCAGACCTGTCCAGACATAATCCATAAAGGCATAGGCCCCCTGTTTTCTTGCCGGCAGCATTCGTGTCAGCCTACCCGGAAAAACATGACTGCAAGCATCTTCCCGGCAGAGACATTTGGCGCAGTATGCGTATAATATAATCGGAATGGCAACAATAATTACGATCAAATAGCCAAGCCCCCATCCGGGAGATATAATCAGCATAAAAGATAGTGCAATGACGACAGATGTAAAAATTAAAATCAGGCTAACTATACCGTGAAAATTGCCTTTCATTCGTTTTTTCCTATTTTTTTATTTATCGCTGTCGCTGGAGTGAGCAGCGGCCGGCTTGATTTTCATTCAAAGGCAACAACCGTTTTGATGGCACGATGTTTTTCTTTGGCCAAATTCACCTCAATCATTTTTGAAAAATTACCTATTGCAGAAATAGAAAACCCCGTATTTCCGGATGGAAAACAGGGCGTTACGTGGATCGATCATTGAAATTCCCCGTTCAGGGTTTATATCACAATAAGAACTGAAGGGTGGATATCACATGATTTCCTTGTAAGTCAAGCATCGCTCAATTATCTAAAAATTATTGTAACTTTATGGTTCATTTTGCGTTATATTAACAGCGTGAGAAGATTCAAAGCATTTTACAATGAACACAAAGACATGTTTTTTGCGTATCTTATGCGAAGTACGGGAGATTACTACCTCGCAGGTGATATCATGCAGGAAAGTTTTACCCGCTATCTCGAGCGATATGGCAAGGACTCCGAAAATGCGGCGCTCCTTTATACGATCGGCCGTAATTTAATCTATGACAACGCTCGCAAGCAAACGCGAAATTCTCAGTTGCAGCTGGACCGGGACAACCCGGCGGGTGACCAAGAGCACCATCTCATGGTGCGGGATCAATACCGGCAGGTACTGTCTGCAATGCAGACTTTAGAGGATGATGAACGAGACATCTTATCGCTGGCTGTCAGCAGTCAATTGTCTTATCGCGAAATTTCATCAATTGCAGGTATCAGCGAAGCCAATGTCAAGGTAAAGGTCCACCGGGCAAGGGCCAAGCTCAGAAAAATTATCCAGGCAGGTGAATGATGCAAGACTATTTAATCAGCATGTTTATCGATGATGAATTGGATCTGGACAACAAGATCGAATTTGTCGAAACTGTGCATGACGACCGTAAATTTAAAGATGAAACCATTGGATTCTTACAGCAGGAAAAAATGCTTTGTTCGGAGGTGGTCGACAAGATCCCAATCGTAAAAATTCCACTCAAAGAAAAAATCAGGATCTCATTCTGGCGTCCAGTAGTCATTTTTGCACCTGGACTTGCTGCTGCGGTGATGCTATTTTTCCTTCTGCAACCGCCCAAAGAACAATTGTCCATGACACGCCGGTTTGTAATTTATCAGCCCGGGGTCGAGCAGGTGGAAATCACAGGCAGCTTCACCGATTGGCGTACGTTGCCAATGAAAAAAGCCGGCGCCAGTGATTACTGGGAAATCACCATTGATGTACCGGAGGGAGAGCATCGTTTCAGCTATATTCTTGAAGGCGATCGACAACTCGCTGACCCGACCATACTATCACGCGAGAAAGATGATTTTGGAGGAGAGAATTCTATACTTGAGGTGAATTTGCAGACGTGAAGCTTTATTTTCAATTTATGATGGTAGTATGTCTTCTAACTGCAGGATGTGCGACGCATTATTATAAAATCGATACGGACGCTGTCAATCTATATCTTAGGATGCCCGAGGCTAAAACTGTCTATTTTTCTACTTCCCTGAATGATCACGAACTTTATCCAACTAAAAAGCTTGAATCGGGAATCTGGGTGGTTGCGCAACCAGCGAACCGGGAGTTCACTTATTTTTATAAAGTTGATGGTATTATTTATTTGCCGGACTGCAAACTGAGAGAAAAAGATGATTTCGGTGATGAGAATTGTGTTTTTATGCCGGAAATGTAACCTTTTTTACTGCCAGACGTTACATATTAAATAGCGGAAAATGCCATGATAAAAAGGATATTCATAACCGTTTTATTTTTATTGATATATGCATCTAGCACCCTTGCAGATGTTGTCGATGATCGTCTGCCGCAAGAGACACCGGCCGAACTAAAAGCCAGCACCCGACAGATGGTTCAGGATGGGATAAAAAGTGATGACGCCATCAAGCTGACCCGTGCGATGCTGGATAATAACTTTACAATTGACAACACCTTAAAAGCCCAGCAGATCATCATGGATGCCCATAGCAAGGGGTTGCCGACAGCACCGCTGGAAAACAAAGCTTTCGAGGGCATGACCAAAAACGTCAAGGAGGATAGGATCGTGCGGGCCATGCAAACCGTCCTGTCCCGATACGCCTTTGCTTATGATCAGGCAGCGAAGTTGTCAAAAAATAAACAGCACCTAAACCCCCTGGGAAACACCCTGGCGGCGGGCCTTGCCGCGGGGCTGAACAATCAGGATGCAACCCAAATTTGCAGCACCGTCCAAAACAGCGCTCAAATAAAGGATGACAACACCCTGGCATTCGAGACACTTAAAACGGCGAGGGATATGGCACGCCTCAGGGTTGACTCAAAAACGGTCACGGATGTGCTGGTTCAGGCCCTGCAAAAGGGCTACGGTGTAAAAGAAATGAAAAGCATGCGAGCGGCTTTCGTGAGTCCTTCCCGATCGACCTCGCCCCAAAACCTTGCCAAAAGTTATTCCAAGGCCATCCAAGAGGGCAAGGGTATTCACGGTCTTGAAGGCTCTGGGAGGGGACATTCCGGATCTTCGAGGGGAATTGGCGGTTCGGACGGTTCCGGAGGATCGGGTGGTTCCGGTGGCCCCGGAGGATCTGGTGGTGCTGATGGGGGGTCTGGAGGGTCCGGTGGTGCCGGCGGAGGATCAGGTGGCTCCGGCGGCTCTGACGGTGGATCCGGTGGTACTGGCGGAGGGTCCGGCGGATCTGGAGGCGGCTCCGGAGGCTCAGGTGGTTCCGGCGGTGGATCGGGTGGAGGGTCTGGCGGATCTGGCGGCTCAGGCGGTGGATCGGGAGGCTCCGGCGGAAACCGTTGATCCGTCGGCAGATATCAGATAACATATTCGGTGTAGCGATGTAGAAGTTGAAATCAACACCGCTGATAGGCATTAAAAATTAATACGTCGTATGCCAGGTCTGGGCCAGGAATTTAGAATTTCGTTGTTTGTATCTGTCTAAATCATACCCCCCTGGCTTAAGTCAAAGCCGAACCTTTTGGGCCTGGCTATTTACTTAACCTGCTTGGATTCCGGCGTAATGATGACATCGATGCGCCGGTTCATCGCTCGTCCTGATTCGGTGGCATTGGAGGCTATCGGCCGCATAGAGCCGTAACCGACGGCGATTATTTTTTCGTAGGGAAGTGTTTCGTTGGCCACAAAATATTGCCTGACGGCATCCGCACGCTGCTGTGACAGATGTTCGTTGATTTCCTCGGATCCGGTGCTGTCCGTATGGCCCCCAATAATAACGTCCGGTTCGCCGAAGGTCCGGATGGCACGCTGAACTTTGCTGAGAAGTCCATAGTTATCCGGCATGATGATGCTTCTACCCACCGGAAAGCGCATGGTTTTCAATCTGATGATGACCTGATTTTGTTTTTTATAAACTTCGGCTTCGTTGGGTTTAAAGTAGTGTTGAACACTACTTAGCTTTTCATTGAAGCGTTTTTCAACCAGCAGACGCTCTTTCTCCTGGTGCTCCTCGAGGGTTTTTCCTTCCAGATCTGTGATCCGTTCCTGCAGGTTCTTGGTGTTTTCAATCATGAAGTTGATATCTTCGCGCTGGGCGGTGATGGTGGCGACGATATTTTCCTGCTGTTTATCGAATGGCTGGTTTCGCATATCCGGTGCGCCTAAGGATACGGAAGCATCGTAAAGAAATCCTTCGGCCCACAAGGTGATTTGCTCGGGCTTCATGGCTTCGAACTTTTTACTTTGATCGGCGACGACATGCAATCGTCTGGCCATAAAAAGAGCTTCGGCCGCCAATCGGTGCATTTTTTCTTTTTCGTAAGGATTCTCTGTTATAAAGGCATCGGCCTCCTCCAATTTTTTCTTGGCGATGGCATACGACCGCGGGGCGATTTTTTGCATGTCTTTCTTTTCCGCATCTTTGATGAGTCGGCGAACTTCGCCGATGGTCTGGACTTTGATTGAACGCAGCTCAAGCTCGCGGAATCGATCTGCAACCCTGGCCTGACTTCTTTGAGCATAATTCAGGTTGTTGTCTTCAATGGCCCTGCTAAGATTGAGGAATTGTTCCTCGGCACCTGCATATGACTTCCCCAGGGCGGTCGCTCCCGCAGCCCGTGCCAGGTCGCGTGCCTTGATGGCATTGGGAAGTGTCGTTTTGGATACCTTGGCAATTTCTTCGGCACGCACCAGCTGAGCCCGACCGGTGGCAATATCATCGAGAATTTTTGATAGCTGATCTCCTTCTTCCAGACCTTTTTTGGCATCATTGAGGGAAGAATTGGCTCTTTTAAACCAGGTCGGAGCCAGGACATTGAGCTGATTTTTATATGCGAGGGCAATATCATTGTCCAACTGATTGATAAGTTCTTGAGGATTTTCCGATTTGGAGATGGGTTTGACCTCCAGTTGTTGGCCGGCACATGACATCATAACCAAAATGACAGCCGGCAGGAATATTGAGACAGATTTAGCTTTGTTCCCCGATATTCGTTTCATCTTTTATCCTCCTTACGCAGTTTACTGTCTTCAACGATAAAAAGTATAGGTCCATCAGTCTCATCAGTCTGGTTCTATCAAACCCGGCTTATGAAACATCATAATTTTTGTGGTTCACTTTGGCAATCCTTAAAACGTATTGAAAAATCAGCACTGGCTTATTGGGCAATGGAATTGCGAATGGTCTTTGACCTGATCGTGCCGACCATGATATGGTAGTTTTCTTTAATAATCAGCGACTACCCGTAAGGTGCCCCCGGCCCCTTCCAGGGGCCATCCTCATACCCCCAAGCTTTGCCGGTGGTCGCTGATTTCTCTGTAGTTCGGAATTACGGCCCAATTTGTGATGCAAATCTGGAACTTAGGATTTAAAATACTGAAAATATAACGAATTTAATATATTATGTCAAGTTAACTTTGTCCAGACCAATCTTTTTCAAATGAACAACAACGCCGAGAAAAACATACAATTTTCTAAAGGAAGCGGTAAAAACCGTTGTTTATCCTGTGGCACCTCGGAAAATATGAAGCGTCGCAAATATTGTTCCATCGAATGCCGGCAACGGCTGCGGTATAATTTGAATCTCAGAACCGGTCTGCTGAGAGCCTTGAACACAAGATATGCAACCTTTTATTTTACGGATTCCATTATCATATTAGACGTCTTGCCCTATGGATCGGAGGAGTTGTTCAGCTATATGTTTCCGCGGACCATCGGGCAAAAGCCGGTCGATGATTTTTGTACCATGTCCAATCTTTTAGGAAACGCCTGGTGGGCTGAAAGAAATCGAACCAATAAACGTTACCTGGCCACCCGGTTGGTGCTTGAAAAAGCGGAAAGTAAAGATACAGAATCCGTTTCCATCAAACCTTTTGTGGTCAAGGAGCCGGCCAAGGTGGTCAAATCGTTGACCTTTTTAAGACTCAAAAAAAAAGACTTGAATTCTCCCGGACTTCAAAGAAAAATCAAATCAGCCTACCGCAAGCAGGCTATGCGACACCACCCCGACCTGGGTGGCGATGCAGACGGATTTCGAAAGCTTCATGACGCCTACGAACAAATAATTAAATGGTCCGAAAATCCCATTTTTATTAAACGGCGGGGTTTTCCGGACAAATGGTTCTACGAGGGCGCTACGGTCCGCTGGGTGCAGCCGGCGCCCCGCTGGGTTAAGTTTTAGGCGTCCTATTTATTGACGATTGACTGCGCCACCCCCCTCCTAAATGAATTTTTTTTATTTTTAAAAGTCTGTAACTTTTCACGTTATCATACGTTTTCATTCCAAGAACCCTTTCTTTATTCTTACCATTTAAATCCGCCCGATCGGGAGGTAGAAATGCGTAAAACCTATGTTAGATACTTGATATTGGTGTTTGTGCTGGCATCATTTTTCTTTACTTCAGACATTTTATTTGCCCAACAATTCGGGCCAGGTGCCGGACCCGGTCCCGGCGGAGCGCTGGCCCAGACGACGCTGACCACATTCGAGACCGATGATTTTTCGGGCTCCGGCATCTGTGCCTTTTGTCATAGCAGCTTGACAGACTAGGCCGGCAACGATGTATCCAACGATGCGCAATAGCGATCCACCATGATGGCCAATGCTGCCAAAGACCCTCTTTGGCAGGCCAAAATCAGCTCTGAGGTGGATAGGGCTCTGCCAAAGTGGAAGGAAACAATAGAAGAGAAATGCAGCCGCTGCCATATGGGCATGGCTCGATACCAGGCGAAAATGGACGGGACGACGGTCGCCGTTCTTGCATCTGGCTTTCTCGACCCCGCCCATTACCTTCACGAGGCTGCCATGGACGGTGTCTCCTGCACGCTCTGCCATCAGATTCAACCAGACAATTTGGGTACATCCAAGAGCTTTACCGGCAAGTATGTTATTGACACCACCACAGTTTCACCGGATCGATTGATTTTCGGGCCCTACGACCAGGTTCTGCAAAATCCTATGCAGCAAAATTCGGGATTCCTGCCCACCCTCGAGGGCCTGATCAGACCTCATTTAACGGATTCCGCTCATTGCGGTTCCTGCCACACCCTTTACACGCCCGCGTTGGATGCAAACGGCGAGTATGTCGGTGAGTTTCTGGAGCAGACCACCTATCTGGATTGGAAGCACAGCGGCTTTTTTAGAACATGCCAGGAATGTCATCTTCCGGATGCCGTTGGATCGGTCGTGATCAGCAACCGCCCGCGAAGGCATGCAGCCAGAACACCATTCGGGCAGCACCATTACGTCGGCGGAAACAGTTTGATGGTCAACCTGCACAAGGCGAACGCTGATGTTCTGGGAGTGATAGCAAATGCTGCGCATTTTGACGACACCCTCTCCCGGACGCTTGTTCAGCTCGAACAAGACACGGCAAGGCTTACGGCTTTAGCCTCGCGTGCAGGAGACACATTGTCGGTGACGGTTGATGTCGAAAACCTCGCCGGCCGTAAGCTTCCCAGCGGGCTGCCCTCACGGCGATGCTGGCTGCATGTGGTTGTTACGGATGCCAACAAGAATACGATCTTCGAATCCGGGAAACCCACGGGCGACGGCCGGATCGAGGGCAACGACGCCGAGGACGAAGATCCTAATACCTGGGAGCCTCATTACACCGTCATTACCCAGGCGGAGCAGGTACAGATCTACGAGCCGATCATGCTTAACTATGAAGGTGAAGTGACCTACACCTTGCTAAGAGCTTATTCCTATACCAAGGACAACCGGCTGCTGCCCGCAGGATTTGACAAGGGCAGTGCCTCTGACGACATTGCTGTCTGGGGGATGCTTTTTATGATCCTAACTTTGTCGGGGGCTCGGATCAAGTTGTTTACGAAATAAATGTGGCGGGTGCCAAGGGAAAGTTAAACATCACCGTGGAGCTGTTGTATCAAGACCCTGTCTTACCCTTTTGTCGCTGACTTGGCCAAAACCAACACCGATCTGGTTAACAATTTCATGGGCATGTACAACCCCGCGGACAACGTCCCGGTTGTGCTTGGCCAAGCGCAGACTTCGGTCAGATAACGACACCTGAGGCCTGCTGGTCACCAGGGTCGAGGGGAGCTTTCCGAGGACCAAACAATGCCCCTGTCCGCACCGCATGCCAAGACGTCAGTTTTCTCGGAGCAGCATTCATATTATTCCCAAATCAGCTCCACGATTAACCCATCAATCATCCGGCATCCCATGACACCTGTCGCAGCGGACGAGATCGCCTTTTGCATAGGTCACGGTCTGATCTTCGACCCGAAAGGTTCTGGCGACAGGCATCTTGGCCAGCGGGGTGCCCGTCAAATTTTGCCCATGGCATGCCTGGCAACTGCTCTTGTTGTTCTCGTAAAAATCCTCATGGCCCTCGTCATACCAGCGGGCATCGTTGACGTTGTGCAGTCCATGGGGTCCATTGGTTGTCAGCGGCAAACTCCCTGATTGATGGCAGGTGGTACATTCGATGATGGTGCCCACGTAACCCTGCAGCATTTCCGAGGCCACGTTGTCGTTGGCACCTGTATCTGAATTGGGCCACACAGCATGGGTGCTGCCATGACACCCTTCACACATAATCTCCCCATGCCCCTTGCTGAAGCGATAGAGCGTTTTGGTGTCTTCTGCAAACCGTTTGTTTGACGCCAATAGAGGAGAGGCAGATTCGTCTCCGTTTTCGTAGGCCTGTAGTAATCGGAAGGGCCAATTCGGGTCGGTGGCCAGATTGGGGCCGGTCAGATAATTGAGGGCATCTCCGGTATGGCAGGACTGGCAGCGGGGGAGATCCAGCCACGGTCTGCGAGCATTTCCATCATTGGTCCCGTCAATGCTTCCGCCTGGCTCCAGCGGAAATTTGCCGCCCACTGCCAGCATATCACCGTGACAATCATTGCAGTCCATGCCGCCTGTATCCATGGCACCTCGCTGGCACTGGGTGATATTGCCTGGATGGCATTGATAACAGGTATCCTCAACCGGGCCGGTGGGTGGAAACACGGGATTGTTATTCTCCACAAGTTCTCCGTGGTATTCGTGCATGACTTCTGAAAAGTTCGGTTTGCCAATCTGATCGCCGGCCGGGCCGGTTCCAGAGAGATCAAGGGCCGGCGAGTAATGACACTGGGCGCACAATACCGGCTGGGAGGCCTCCAGCTGAGTGCCTTCTTCATCATCGTGCAAAATCAGTATGTTGATTTTGCTCTCAACTTCCTTGTCAACCTGGTTTGCCCAAACAATACCGGGGTCATCGGCGGCCATTTGACCTGTCTGGTGGCAGTTTTGGCAGTCGGTTTCGGTTGCAACCGGTAAAACCACATCCAAATGGCCGAGGGTTTCACCGCTGTTGGCATCACGGGCTATGATTCTCATCAATGGGTATGTATTGGACTGAAACGTGTCATCTGTCGGGGTAATCGGGATGCCCTCTGCTGAAAACCAATCTTTTTGGGGGTGGTAGTCCATGGGCTGCGCACCCCTGCTTTGCGGATCGTCAACGGGCATGTAAAGCCCAGTCAATCCCTCGCCATTGTCGAGATTGGCTCCGAAAAGGTCGCCGGCATACTGCCAGAAATCGGTTTTGCCGATACTGGTACTGTTGATGGAGCCTGCGGCATCATCTTCATAATCATAGAAAACGTCTACTTCAAAATCATCCGCAATGTAGGGGCGGCCGCCACTGTCTCTTTTCACCACCTGGCAATTGACCACATTGAAAGGCGGCAGGATGGAAAAAACAGAAAATTCTCTATCCATGCAGTGCATGCCAAGATCGTTTGCGGCAATGACGGTTGCAATCGAATCGGCCGCTGGCGGCGGGTTGTCGCCTGCTGCATCGTCATTTCCGCCACCGCCCCCACCGCCGCCGCATGATATGCATAAAATGACGGATGTAATTAAGATCAGCAAAAGCCTCATAGGAAACCTCCGAGTTAAATTTGTTTTAAATCTCGAGCTATGGATAGAAGGAGAGCAAATGTTTACCTTCCTTCTAGACAAATGTCAATTTGGGAAAAGGAGCTTCAACCGCTGTCACATAAGGCAGGCTACCGCCAAACCGACGTTGATAGCCGCACTTCTTGTGAAATTAGATCTAAATCTCTCACAGAGTCCGCAGAGCACACATAGCTTTTTTGTTCTGCGAGAGCTCTGTGGACGCTGTAAGAATTTAACTGAGCTAAGTTTCTCTCTAAGTATCTCTTTTGATTACTCAGGACACCTGTGGCCAGGGGTGCCGGCTTGTTTGAAACTACCCATTTAGTTTGATTTGGATCTATTCTGGGCGACTTTGCCTTTTGTAGGTTGGGTTGAGTCTGCTCCAAGCTTTGTTGGGTTTCGTTGCACTCTACCCAACCTACATGTTGTCGGTATTATAGCGAAATACGAAACCCAACAACGGCCGATTTTCAAACCGATCCTAAAAAGTTTCTTAATTGATCCGACTGGCTGCCCTTTAGCCAGCGGCCCCCGCTTATATGAAACTGCAGAAAATTTAGTGCCTTTTCAGCAGTTCTGACTGATTGGTGGGAGCGGCTTTCCAGCCGCGATTAAAATGGAACTTTATCATTTGAAATCGCGGCTGAAAGCCGCTCCCACAGGCCAAAAAACAATCGATTCAAGGTTGCAAAGTTTCTTTTTTGATCAGACGGGCTGCCCTTTCGCCCGAGGCGATTGCTCGTGTGAAACTTCAGATGGTCGAAGAGATGAGGATTGGATTCGATTTCTATTTTTTATAGACCCCGATGGAATCTATTCTGTTCTTATTTCACCGGGGTCCAATTTTTTTTAAAGATAAGTATCCATTCCTCATGGATTTATGTCGTTGTATTTTTGAAAAATGTACCAAAGTCCAACTGCCCAGCATGGCAATAATTGCTTGCAAGGGAAAGTTGTGTGAACGGATTCTGTATAGGTGAAGGGGAATACCAAAACCGGCCCGGCGAGAAACCGAAACGGTTTTTAATGGTGCTCCCCTCCGTTTTGAATCAGATTCAATTGGATATTGACAGCATCAATCCTGTTTTTTTGAAATCGTCCGATGGTTTTTAACGATTAATTACCGCCGTAACCTTCCCCGTCAGGGCCAGAGGGACCAGGGCCGGGACCGTCGACATCAGGACCGGCCGGACCATCGCCGTCGCCATCACAATCGCCGTCACCCTTTCCGTTGCCATGACCGCCACTGCCCCCGCCACCGTATCCATTGCCGTGGCCACCCTGGCCGCCGCCGCCATGACCGTTGCCGTTGCCTCCCTGACCCCCATTGCCGCCGCCACCTCCATTTCCACCGCCACCGCCGTTACCGCCGCGGGCCAGAATGAGGGTGTAATCGACCATCGGATTGAGGTCCGTAGTTAGCATTTTGTCGTTACTTGCCGGGTTGATATTACCAGACGTTGAACTCCAGGCCGTCGCTGTTACCAGAAATAGAGCCAGAATCACTACCAGTGTACTTGTCATTTTTCGAGTCATTATCTCTCCTCCCCAAAATAAATTGATTTGTCACAAATAATCTTCCTTAACGTTTTCTTTTCGAATCGACCCGGCAAGTTCCATTTTGAATCTGATTCAAATTAAATTCGCTTCCCTCCTTTCACCGAATTTACTTCTTTAACGAGTTGATTGCAGAAAGGTTACAAATTATTTGAAATATTTTTGAGGACACGGATAAATGCGGATGACGCAGAAAAAAAAATAAATATCTGTGAAAATCTGTGAGGTTCTGTTTCCTAATTTAACTTGATTGCTGAGCGCAGCGGCTTCATTATTCGATGTTTAGCGTTGGATGTTTGATGTTCATCTCCTAAAAAGGGGCACCATATGGTGCCCCCTGTTTTTTATATATGCATAGTTAATTTTATGGACCATCATGGTCGCCTACCTGTCCGTAGGCATTGCCCTTGCGTACCATGGATTGGGTCTGGGTCTGAGATTGGGTTTTGGCCATGCTTTGCAGCTGAGTCTGGGTTTGGGATTGGGTTGCGGTCTGAGCCTGGTTGTGGGTCTGGGTTCGAGACTGTACCTGTTCCTGGGACTGCAGCTGTGTCTGAGTATGCGTATGGGCCTGGGTTTGCTCCTGCTCCTGATTTTGTGACTGCGTCCCGCTGCCCGATCCGCCGTGGCCGCCATTACCATCACCGCCCGGGCCACCATTACCGTTGCCATTGCCACCACCGGCACCAGCGCCATCACCACCACCATTACCACCGCCGTCACCACCGGCTCCAGCACCACCGCCGCCACCGGCACCAGCACCACAGCCGCCACCGTTGCCGCCGCCATCACCGCCTTCTCCGGCGCCTGGTGCGCCACCTTCACCGGATCCTCCGCCGGCGCCGCTGCCATTACCGCCACTTCCGCCATTGCCGCCGGTACCTCCACCGGCGTTGCCTCCTCCTCCATTACCGCCTTTTGCCAGAATCATGCTTCCTTCAAACATGGAATTCTCGGCGTCGGCCAGCGTCGATGCTTGGGTCCAGTTGCCGTCATTCGGCAGCAGTTCCGAAGGAACCGCACTCCAGGCCGGAAAAGTCATGAAAAGCAATCCTGAAATACACACTAATTTTTTTAATAATTTTTTCTTCATATTATCCCCCTTATTTTAGTTTACAAAATAGTCCGACGTCTTCCGTACAAGTGTAATTTTGAAAGACTTTGATTATTAAACGCCGGGAAGGGGAAAAGGTTACAATTTCTCTGTGTTCCCGGTGTCTCTGTGGTGAATATTTTTTGAGACTTCATCCGTGTCATCCGCTCGCAGCCCATAGGGCCGCGTATCTTGCCGGTGCAAGTCCGGCTGCGGTAATTGGTTGTATGCCGTATAGTTATAATCGACGTCTGAGCGGGGCGACCCGTCAGGCGAAAGCTCGATCGTAAATGTCCTTGCCGGTGAAGGGCTAGCAAAACTGCGGGCCGTAGCATAAAGCGAACTTTGCAGCCTCGTTACACGACCACATGAGAACCGGCGTGTGTGGGAATAAAGAAGAGACCTGTCCGGTTCTGGAAAAGGCCGAGCCCGAATGCTACTGCCTGAACATGACCAGCTTGAACATCCCAAAGGCGGTTGAATTTTGTCTTGGAGACTTCAGACAATGCCCGATTTATAATAATTACATGGGAAAAACAGAGTCATGAAAGAAATACGAACTTCCCCGTTCTAAATTGATCCGACTACTAGTCAATTAAATACTCATCAATAACAGTGTCCCACGAGCTACCAGGGTCATTAACGCTCTATCTAAAAAGTTGGTCTCTCAAAATCATATCGACTATCCCTAAAAAGTGTTTATTTTAGAATTATGGGTTTATTCGATTTTTAGCTCTATCTGCACGGGTTTTTATTAAAAAAACTCTCAATTTAAGTATTAATCACATTTATAATACCCCGTTCGCTTGCAGCGAGGTGGTTCATCACAAATTCAAGCCAGGAGGCGTGTTATGAAGAAAATTTCTATTTTCATAGCCGTCATCATCTTGATTTCGCCGGCATACGGTCAGCAGGACGCCGAACAAATTCTCAAAGCGATCGTGAAGGTCAAGGCGACCGTACCCGTTGATGCACGAACGGCTGATATTTTGGGAACTACCCGTGAAGGAAACGGTGTCCTGATTGACTCTGATGGTCATATTCTAACCATCGGATATCTGATACTCGAGGCTGACAACATCGAAGTGGTGGACCAGGAGGATCAAAAAATTCCCGCTAAATACATCGGCTACGATCACAAAACCGGATTTGGTCTGATACGGATAGATAAAATGCCAGGGATCACGCCCATTCGACTCGGCCAATCGTCAAGCCTTAAAGAAGGCGATCCGGTCCTCGTCATCGGCCATGGCGGTGAAGGTTCGGTTTCAGGTGTCCGGGTGGTATGGCGTGGGGAATTTACAGGGTACTGGGAATATCTGCTCGACAATGCCATCTATACGACACCGCCATATGCCAATTACGGCGGTGCCGCACTGATTGGCCGCGATGGTGAACTCTTGGGCATTGGATCGATTTTTACCCAAAAAACAGTTGCCGGTTTTGGGGCCGTACCCTGCAATATGTTTGTGCCGATCGATCTCCTGCGACCGATCCTCAGCCGGTTGATTGCCACGGGCAGTTCGGGTGAACCGCCGCAACCCTGGTTGGGTCTGCGGATCGATGAAGTGCATGGACGGCTGGTTGTTTTGCGGGTGACCTCAGGCGGGCCGGCTGAAAAGGCGGGGATTGGTTCGGGTGACATTATCCTCAAGGTTAGCCAAAAAGCCGTTCAGGGACTGGCTGATTTCTACCGCCAGGTCTGGTCCCTTGGTGACGCCGGCGTCGATGTTCCGCTGGCAGTTTTGCAGGGTATTGAAATCCGTGACCTGGTGGTGAAGTCCGGGGATCGGAGTGCCTATCTCAATCGCCCAAACGAATAATTCATCCAACTTTTTAGGCGCGGTTTGGAAATCGGCCGTTGTTGGGTTTCGCATTTCGTAATAACACCGGCAAAATGTAGGTTGGGTTGAGTGCAACGAAACCCAACGAAGCGTGGAACAGACTCTACCCAACCTACAAAAAGCAACATCCGAAATTGGATAAATTCCAATTTCTAAACGTATTTTTATATGGGCGGGTCCGCTGGCCACGAGCGACCGGTCTGATTGGAAAAGAAACACCAGGTAGACTTATAAGCGTCAGGTAACGCCTGCGGCGCAACCTGACCTACGAACGATTATTTTAGCAGCCGAAGTTGCCTGTTCGGCTTAATGCGGTTTCACACGGCCCAACCTAGATTAAACACCTCCAATTCTCTCCACCCGGGCGACTGTCAACGTGATGGCCCCCCAGTCTTCTTCGACCTTGCCGGTTAAAAGATAGGGCCGCTGGCGGTCGATCATATGACAGAAGCGGTGATAGGTTTCGGGGAAAAAGGTGGTTTCCACAATACCGGTCTCATCTTCAAAGGTTAAAAATTCCATGGGGTCGCCGTGTTTGGTGGTGACGACCTTGCCGGTGATCAGCCAGCCGGCCAGGCGCACCTGTTTACCGAGGTGACGCGGCAGATCGATCGCTTTGACCGTTCGCAATTTCTGCAAAATAGGCTTGTACAACTCCATCGGGTGCCGGTCGCACAAAAAGCCGAGCACGGCAAATTCACGCCGGAGCCGCTCACGCTCATCGTCCGGGGGCAGGGTCGGGGGCCGGCAAATGGATCCTTTGGCGGCACTGCCAAAGAGGGGCCGCGTTTGCGGGCGTGATTTGGCCGGGCTGGATTTGAGCGCACAGCCCAGCTGCCACATCAGTGCGGCACGGCTGCCTTCGGGGTTTAATTCATCCAGGGCGCCGCAATGGACCAGCGCCCGGGCTTCATCTTCAGCGGGCCTTACGCGTTTTAAGACGTCACGCATGCTGTGGTAGCGACCCCGCCGGCGCTCGGTGACGATGCGCGCCTGGATTGCAGTGGATAGACCCTTGATCGACAGCAGGCCCGTCCGGATCGCGTTGCCTGCACCCGTCCAGCGAACCTCACTGCGGTTAATGTCCGGCGGCAAAATCCCGAGCCCCATGCGCCGGGCTTCGGAGACATAGGCAAAGGTGCCGTAGAAGCCGCCCTGATTGCTGATCACTGCGGCGATGAATTCAGCCGGATGGTGGACCTTGAGGTAGGCCGCCTGAAAGGAGACCCTGGCATAGGAGGCACTGTGGGGCTTGCAAAAGGAATACCCGCTGAAGCTCATCATCATGTCCCAGATGGCTGCAACCTGGTCGGCGGAGACTCCCCGGGCTTTTGCACCGGCATAAAAACGATTTTGAAAATCCCGCAGCTGATGTTCCCGGTCTTTTTTGGACATGACCTTGCGTAGGGCATCGGCTTCGGCATGGGAGAATCCGGCCAGGACCACCGCGGCCCGGGAGACGTCTTCCTGATAGACCATTATACCGAAGGTTTCGTCGAGCACCTCGGCCAGCAGCGGATGAATCGGATCCCATGGGCCGCCGTGCAAACGGCGGATGTATTCGCGGATAAACTCATTGGCGGCCGGGCGAATGATGCTGCTGTGGATCACCAGGTGTTCAAAGTCCCCGACTTTCGACTTTTGCTGCAACAGTCGCATGGCCGGGCTTTCAATGTAAAAACAGCCCATGGTGCGGCCCTGGGCTAGGGCCTGCTGGGTGGCAAGATCGTCTTCCGGCTCCCAGCGGGATTCGTCAAAGGCCACGCCGTTGGTGCGCAGGCTGCCGACCGCGTCCCGGATCACCCCCAGACTGCGATTTCCCAGCAGGTCGATTTTAACGAGGCCGGCATCCTCGGTGGCGTCCTTTTCCCACTGGATGATGGGCACGCCCTTGGAGGCGCGTTCGAGGGGTACATATTCGTCAAGGGGTCGGGGTGTGATAACGACGCCGCCGGGGTGGACGGACAAATAGCGCGGCGTGCTGATGATTCGCTGGGCAAAGGCCAGGATTTCCGGCCAGGGATGTGGAAATTCCAGGGCTTTTGACTCTGGGCGCTGTTTGAGCCCGGTGATCAATTCGGGCTCGGATTCCTTGGCGCGCCAAAACCGCGGCAGCCGTTTGGAAACCCGACCGATCTCAGCATCCGTCAGCCCGTATACCTTGGCGACTTCCCGGATGGCCATGCGTGGCTGAAACAGCACGTGATTGGACACCATGGCCGCATGCCCCTGGTGTTCTTTCAGTACGACTTCCAGGACGTCATCGCGTTCATCCCAGGCAAAATCGACATCAATATCGGGCGGGTCCGTGCGACCGGGATTCAAAAAACGTTCAAAATACAGATTGTGTTTGAGCGGGCACACATTGGTGATTCCGAGGCAATAAGCCACCAGGGAGGCGGCGCCGGAGCCGCGTCCGCAGGTGCGCGGGCTGTGTTGAACAATAGTTTGAACGATCAGAAAATAGGCGGCAAATTCCATTTCCGTAATGCTGCGCAATTCGTGCTCGAGCCGCTCGACGACCGCTTCGCAAAGTTCTTCACCGTAACGCCGGCGGGCACCGGCATAAGCGGCCCGGCGCAGACTTCGGGCCGGGTGGGCACCGTTGCCACCCGCCAGCGGCGGCATGACAATGCCGAATTGCGGACCGGTGAACGTCAGGCGTTCGGCAATTTCATGGGTCGCCCGGATGGCCTGGGGGCAAATGTCAAACCGGCGGCGGTATTCTTCGGGTGAGGCCAGCCAGGCATCCGCCGGTGCCACATCGCTGTCGGCCAGGCGCGACAATGACGTGTTGCGGTCGATGGCCCGCAGCAGCCGGTGAACGGCTGCGTCCCGGGGGTGTAAAAAAAAGCTTCCTGGTGTTGCCGCCAGGGATACCCCCAGATGTTTTGCGGCACGGCGCAGCGCATGGGTCGGTGGCAAGGGTTTGCGCGGCATGGCGCCGATCACCGTCACTCCGAACGAATGCCAGGCGCGCAACAGATCGGCGTCTTGGGTCAATATTGACAAGCCGGCGGCATAATCCGGCAGGATTTTTTTCAGATCGAAGTTTGTTTCCATGTGACGGCGGGTGAGCAGGCGGCAGAGGTTGCGATAGCCGGCGTCATCCTCCACCAGGCACACGGCACGCCGCTTGTGATGGGGGTCGGTGACTTCCGCTCCGACAATGGGTTTGATGCCTTCGCGCTTGCAGGTTCTCAAAAACGGCCACAACCCGTAGAGATTGTCGGTATCGGTCAATGCCAGGCGATCATAGCCCAGGCGCTTGGCCGTGAGGCAGATCTGCTTGACATAAGATGTCCCCCACATGAGGGAATAGCTGGATCGGACGGTTAATGGGACCATGGTATATATTTTTCACCGCGAAGGCGCAGAGGGCGCAGAGAGGGTTTTTGTTTTTGGCTTTCAAACAGCAATCCGCGTAATTTCAGCTCATGACACAGGCATTTTTCACAGGCGGATTCAAGCATTCCGGGACCAAGTGTTTTGTGCACCTCGATCGCAGCTCCGATGATCTGGCTGCTCATTTGATTGATGTCCATGGTTTTTTTCCTTTTTTCGCCAGGCTTGGCTTTATTTCTTTTCGGCCTTTGGCCGAAAAGAAACAAGAAAAATACCCTCTGCGTTCTCCGCGCTCTGCGGTGAATCCACCTATCAGTTAGGCTGCCAAAGAGCGGCCGAAGTGGACAGCCTCATGGCCAAAGCGGTTGCGAATATCGTCGATGGTGACGATCAGCTGATCACGCTTTTTGGATTCCCTTCGTTCGTCGGTAAAAAGCGCCAGCTGGGCCGGCGGAAATGTCAGCCGGTCGCAAATCAAACGTAAATGGCGGACGCGTATCCGTCGGGTCCAGGCCAGAAGCAGGGTGCGGCGGGCAAGTGCGAAAAGTGTCAGATCGTTGGCGGTGGCCGGTTTGGCTGCCAGTTGGCGGGTGCGACGCATGCCGTCCGAATAGTCAAGGGTGACGACGATACGCCGTGCGGCCCGTCGCCGCCGTCGCAATCGGTCGCCGATCTGTTCGACGAGGGCGTAAAGGGTACGTTCCAGGGTAGCGATGTCGTTGGTGTCGTTGCCGAATTCGTGATTGGCGATCATTTTGGGCGGCTTTTGTCCCACCGGCAAAACGGGAGAGGGGTCAATGCCACGGGCGGTTTCGTACAAAAACAGGGCGCGGGCGCCGAAAGGAATCTGCAGTTGTTCCAGGCTCAGCGCGGTGAGCTGAAACACCCGGGTGAGGTTAAAATCCTGCAGCCGGCGCAAATCGTCGCGTTCGATGCCTGGAACGAGGCTGATCGGCAGCGGCGCCAACAGCGATTTTTCTTCACCGGCGCCGACAATGTACTCGCCGTCGGGTTTTACCAGGCGGGTGGCCACCTTGGCCACCAGTTTGTTGGGGCCCACCGACCAGATCGGATCGAGGCCGAGATTATTTTTGACCTGCTGGCGCAATCGCCAGGCGACATCCACGGGGGGGCCGAAAAGGCGGGAGCTGCCGGAAACATCCATAAACAGGTGCCCGTCGGCTTCACCGGTTTCGATGAACGGGGAGTATGGCAAGGTCTGTTTGAACAAAGCCCGCATGGCGTGCTCATAACGATCGGGGTGGGGCGGCAGGATTTTGGCGTTTTTGCACAACCGCACGGCATGGCGCAGTGCCATACCTTTGCGGATGCCGCTTTGATACGCTTCTTCGCTCATATCGTAAACCGCCGCCCGAGTCGCTCCCTCGGGCGCAATGATTACCGGTTTGTCTTTCAACCGGCAGTCCATCGCCCGTTCCACGGCGACGGCGAAGTCGGCGACATTCAGATGAATGATGGAACGGTCATAAGTGCTCATAAGTTCAGAGTTCACCGTTCTGGGTTTCCTTTATTTTGACTTCCTAAGGGTATTGGGTGTCAGGCCAGCGACAGTGCTTGTATGAAACTCTGCGAGGTCGAACAGCGAACCGCAGAATATCGAATATTGAATATCGAATGTCGAAGAAAGGCATTTTATCGATCTCATAAATTAAAAAGACAGAGCAAAGCGACATCCATAATTCGTCAATCGTCATTCGATCTTTCAGAGTTTCTTCTTCGATCAAAACGGTCGATTCGGCGGCGCTCAACCTTCCACCTCTGACCCCCGAACCTCAAATTTCTGTTCCCATTATCCCTCGTTCTATTAGAAGGTTGATGAGTCTTAGCGCATTCCGGGGAGCCTGGGCGCGCACATGGTTGTTGAAAAAAATGATGCCGCTGTCTGCGTGCCGCGCCATTTTGGCAATGTGGATATCGGCCCATT
>JASFSK010000010.1:0-21877 GCA_050114455.1 Desulfobacterales bacterium
TTTCCCATTTGAAGGTTCCGGGTTTTGATGATCAAATGAACCCGGACCCTTAATTTTAGACATGTCGAATGCCGACAAATAATTATTCAAGTATCGATATCCGGATTTTATTTTTAAAAAGCAAATAACACTCAAATTAAATTTAAACCCACTATAAATCCATGAGCACAAATATATTCGCATTTGTCATTGTTTTGGGCGTCCTCATCTTCTTTCATGAGTTCGGTCATTTTATCATCGCCAGATTGTTTGGCGTTGGTGTGGAGAAATTTTCACTTGGCTTCGGACCTCGATTGTTTGGCAAAAAGGTCGGCATTACCGACTACCGAATCTCGGCAATCCCGCTGGGCGGCTATGTTAAAATGATTGGAGAGGAACCGGATGCCGACATCGCACCTGAGGATATTCAACGATCTTTTACCCATAAGCACGTCGGCAAACGCATGCTGATCGTTGCTGCAGGGCCTGTATTCAATATTCTTCTTGCCATCATTATATTCTTCGGAATTTTTTTCTTCTCTGGAACCCTGGTGTTAAAGCCTTCTGTCGGTGAAGTACGGCCGGGATCACCGGCATTTGAAGCCGGGCTGGTCAAGGGGGATTTGATCACTGCCATCAACGGAACGGCCATTGCCAGCTGGGATGAAATGGCAGAGATAATCAATGCTAGCAACGGTGAATCCATTCAGGTAACCTATCGACGCGGCGATTCCACCCAGGATATTACTATCACCCCTGAACAGGCGCCAGCCAAAAATATATTTGGTGAAGATATTCAACGCTTCATTATTGGTATCACCGCGTCGCGGGAATCCTTTTCCAAAGATTTGAGTTTCTTCGAGGCCCTGTCAGAAAGTCTGATCCAGTCTTACAGAGTGACGGAGTTGATGGTGGTGATCATCGCGAAGCTGCTCAAAGGTGATATTTCGACAGATACACTCGGTGGGCCGATCATGATTGCTCAGATGGCCGGTGACTCCGCCAAAGCGGGAGTCGGCAGTCTGATATCTTTTATCGCCCTGATCAGCATAAACTTGGCGATTATCAACTTGCTGCCCATTCCGGTACTTGATGGCGGTCACCTGTTGTTCTTTTTCATAGAAGCAGTTAAAGGCAGCCCGGTCAGTGTGAAGGTGAGAGAAATTGCTCAGCAGGTGGGCTTGTTTCTACTGATATTGTTGATGATCCTGGTTTTTTACAATGATATTACACGGATATTTTTTAGCTGAAAATTATGCCACACCGATTAGAAATTGCCTTAAAAGAAAACCTTTTCGATGCCGAAGGGGAGGGGGTTCGTCGCAAGGCCAAAAGTTATTTTGGCATTGAAATAGAACGGGTTCGGACCGTCAACCTAGTGACCATCGATGCCCGATTGTCGGATGAGCAGTTGCGGTCCGTACAGACGGAAATATTTACCAATCCGGTCACCCAGTTTTCCTCCTACGATCCCCTTGACATTCAATTTGACTGGTCCATCTGGGTCGGTTTTCGGCCGGGAGTCAGGGACAATCCCGGCAGCACCGCCGTCGAAGCCATTGAAGATCTATTAAGCCTTAAATTCGATAATGCCAATGCAGTTTACACCTCAAAGCGTTTTTGCATCAATGGCAACGATTTGAGTGCCGCAGACATGAATAAAATCGCCGGCGAACTGCTGGCCAACGACATCATTCAACAATGGAGAATATTCTCCTACGATCAATGGAATCCGGCTGAAGGCGTTGGAATTATTATTCCGAAGGTCATTCTCGACCATGTCCCAACGGTAACCACCATACCGGTTGACAGTGATCGGGCCCTGAGATCGATCAGTGATGATCGAAATCTAGCGCTCAATTCCAATGACATTCCAGCCATTCGTTCCTATTTCATGGACGCAGATGTCCGCTCGGCACGATCATTGGTGGGGCTTGACGAACCTACCGATGTCGAGCTTGAATATATCTCTCAAGCGAGAAGCGATCACTGCAATCACAATACGTTCCGTGGATTATTTCGCTACCATGATCGAACAACCGGCCAAACCGAAATAGTCGACAACTTGTTTAAGACATTTATCGAAGCGCCCACATTGATGCTGAAAGCGAAAAAACCGTGGGTGATATCGGTTTTGTGGGATAATGCCGGCGCCGGGCGTTTTGACCGGGATCACTACTACGTGATTACGGGAGAAACACATAACTCTCCATCAAATATGGAAGCCTATGGCGGTGCCATAACAGGGATAGTCGGCGTCTATCGTGATCCTTTGGGTACCGGCAAAGGATCTAAATTGGTGATGGGAAGTTATGGATACTGTGTTGGTCCGCGTGATTATAAAGGGGACCTCAGACCACATCTGCATCCCAGGCGGCTTTTGGACGGCGTGATCGAAGGCGTGCGGGATGGCGGTAACAAAAGCGGCATTCCAACCACTTTCGGCCAGGTGCTTTTTCATCCAGGCTATTTAGGGAAATGTCTGGTGTTTGTGACGGCAGTGGGAATGATGCCGTCGGAAATCAACGGCATGCCGGCAGAAAAAAAACGAACCTCTGCCGGCGAGTTGGTGATTATGTGCGGTGGCAGGGTCGGCAAGGATGGAATCCATGGTGTTACGGCGGCATCTGAAACATTTTCTGAGAACACACCGGCCGGGCATGTTCAGATTGGTGATCCCTACACCCAGAAAAAAATGCATGATTTTTTGTTGGAGGCCCGGGATGAGGGACTTATCCAGTTTATCACCGATAACGGTGGCGGCGGCTTATCCTCATCGATAGGTGAATCAGCGCGGTTTTCCAATGGATGTGAAATTGAGCTGGAAAAGGTGCCTTTGAAGTATGAAGGACTCGATCAATGGGAAATCTGGGTATCAGAATCCCAGGAACGAATGACAGTCGCTATCCTCGCGGCCGACCATGACCGGTTCTTTGAATTGTCCGCCAAACATGCGGTTGAAAGTACCGTGATCGGCCGCTACACTGATTCAGGCAAGCTCCACATCACCTATAGCGGCAAAACCTGTGCATATGTCGATCTAAACCTGCTTGAATCCGGTTTTCCGCAGTGGGAATTTGAGGCCGAATGGATTTCTGCCGAACAGCGGGGACTTTACGAGCCGGTACTCAATCCGCCGCAGGATTACAGCCAACTGCTAAAAGATCTTCTCGGTCGGCCGAACATATGCTCGACTCAATGGATATCCCGGCAATATGATCACGAAGTACAGGGATCCAGTGTCATCAAACCCTTGATTGGCGCCCACCGTGATATGAACAGCGATGCAACCGTGATCCGGCCGGTACTTGAATCTGAAAAGGGCCTTGCACTCGCACAGGCCCTTTTGCCGACCTATTCCACCATTGATGCGTATCATATGACCAGCTGCAGCATCGATGAAGCAGTGCGCAGACTTTTGGCCATCGGGGCCGATTTAGATCATATTGGCGGCGTCGATAATTTCTGTTGGCCAAATATCCAATACGATCCAATTAAAAATCCGGACGGCAGGTTCAAAGCAGCACAGCTGGTGCGCTCATGCCGAGCGTTAAAAGACACCTGCCTAGCATATCAAATTCCCTTGCTGTCCGGGAAGGACAGCATGTATGTTGATGGGAATCTGACCGGATCCTATGGTGAGACACACAAAGTCTCGGCCCTTGAAACCTTGCAGTTTTCCACCATTTCGGTCATCGAAAACATTACCCGCTGCGTGACTATGGACAGTAAAATCGCCGGCGATCTGGTTTACATCCTGGGGGCCACCCGGAATGAACTCGGCGGATCGGAGTATTACGAGCATTTGGGATATGTCGGGCGAAATGTTCCCGAAGTGCGGACAGCAGAATTTATTCCTCTATACCGCAGTTTAAAACAGGCCATTGACAATGACCTCCTGGCCTCTGCCCACGGCATCTATCGCGGTGGTTTGGCTGTTCATCTATCCAAAGTTGCCATGGGTGGCAACCTCGGAATGAAAATCAACCTGGCGCAGGTACCGAGGAACAGAGTTGAGCGCGAAGATGTGCTATTATTTTCCGAATCGGCCGGGCGATTTATCGTAACGGTTGATCCGGCTAACCGGGAGGCTGTTGAAGATCTTTTTCAACCATTGGCCTTCGGATGCATTGGTACGATCACCGAGAAACCGGATTTTGTTGTTCGGGGAATTTCACAACATGTTATCATCACGGCGTCGGTAGGTGATTTAAAGACTGCCTGGCAAAAGACTTTCGGGATGCTAATATAGGATGGATGACAGAGGTCTGAAGACAGAGGACGGATGACGGAATACAGATGTCAGAAGACAGATGGCAGTTGACGGATATTATTTCTGATTTCCGGTTTCTGTGACCTGCCCTCTGTCCTCTGATTTCTGTCTACTGATATAGTTAGGAGGATATAATTGGCTGGAATACATGCCTTGGTTCTGACCGGATATGGACTCAATTGTGATCACGAGACGACTTATGCCTTGGAATTGGCAGGTGCCAGAGCTGTCCGGATTCACATCAATTCCCTTATCGACGGTTCGGCCAGCCTTAAAAACTTCCAGATCCTTGTCTTTATCGGCGGGTTTAGCTGGGGTGACGATCATGGTGCCGGTGTCATTCAAGCCGTCCGGTTGAAGACCAACATTGGCAGTCAGATCATTGAATTTGTTGACCAGGGTAATCTTGTTCTCGGGATTTGTAACGGTTTTCAATCCTTGGTCAATTTGGGCCTGTTGCCCGCATTGTCGCACGATTATCAAAGACGGACGGTTGCTCTCGGTTTTAATGACTGTGGAAACTTTAGAGACCAATGGGTCACCCTGAAAGTGAATTCGGCATCCCCCTGTGTTTTTACCCGCGGGATCGATCTGGCTGAACTCCCGGTGCGCCACGGTGAAGGAAAATTTCTAACCGATGAGATCACCCTGGCAAATATTTGGAAAAACAATCTGGTGGCCGTTCAATATGCCCGGCCTGATGGTGAGCTTGCCAACGGCCGATTTCCATACAACCCCAATGGATCGATCAGTGATATCGCAGGGATTTGCGATCCCACCGGACGGGTTTTCGGTCTCATGCCACACCCTGAAGGTTACAATCACTGGACCAACCATCCCGACTGGTCACGCCACAAAGAAACAGCCAAACGTCGCGGCATTTCTCCAGACACTGCTCTGCCCGTCGGCATTCAAATGTTTAAAAATGCTGTAGATTTTTTCTAAGGCATCCTCCGCAAATTATTAAGTGCTTTTTACGGCAATAAAAAACGCCATTCCAGGCATCAGCGGGATTGGCGTTTTTTTTGGGGTGATGCAGTGAAAAGCTTCTATTCTATTATGAAAGGTGTCCTGATCTTGGTTCCCGGCTCAATCGACATGCGGGAATCCGTGATCATCACCGTCGCGGTTGTTTTTTCGGTATGAAGTACGATTAATTCGCCTAAAAGCACCGGCGTCAGAGTGGTTTCATTTTTTTTCTTGGGATTGATATTAAATTTTTCCTGCTTGTAGATGACGTACAACTGACCGGGCTTGACCCCTTCCTGTTCGCCTTTGTCGATAAACGCTATCGTGCTCTCACCGAAAATTCCCTGATGCTCCTCGGACTCGATAATTCGGCCTTCGAGGCCCACCGGGCTTTGTTGGATTCCAATCGCCGGTATTCGGCGATCAAACGGCATCAGCAGATCGCCGACTTTAATGGGCCGATAACTGGCGACAACTCTACCCAGAGCAAAATCGGGCCGAACAATCGTAATTTCAACAGCGCCGGTAAGATAGTGTTGGATGCCGATAAGCTCATTGGTCTTTTTGGTTTTTATCGGCTTAAGTGTCCGGTAGATCGTAAATTTTTGACCCTTTGTCAGAGAAGCGGTGTCATCCGGCCGAATGTATACCAAATCCCCGGTGCTGATCATTGTTTTCTGACCTTCCACTTTAAAAATGGTCCCCAGAGATTGAGCGGGATCTTTACGAATGAAGCCCACCCGATCGATGGAAGCGTACTGGAATTCAAGCTTATTGATCAAGTCGGACTTGGGTGCGGATGGTTTGCCCTTTTGGCCAGGTCCTTGAGCCTCGAGGCGACGATACAGTCGAATGCGTTGTCCAGGATAAATGCGGTGAGGATTGGCGATCTGATCGTTTTCTTTCCACATTTCCGGCCATTGCCAGGGGGTGTCTGAAAACTTCTGGGAAAGGTCCCAGAGGGTGTCGCCTTTCTGTACCGTATAGTAAAATCCGGTTTGGTATTTGACGGTTGGTTGATCCTGAGCGGTCGGCTGGGATCCGGTGAAAACAGGGATGAACAGAAAAATGAATAAAATCAGGGCAGATATGATGCGTGTTTTTATTTTCATCAGAAACTCCGGTTTTATTTTGTTGTTTAAGACCATAAAAAAATTGTTTTTTATCTAATAAGATTACTTGATTATCGATGAATTGTCAAATTTTTCGACCGTCCATCAACGATTCAGGGTGAAGAGCAAACTGAGGATTGAAAAAGCTTGATAATTACTGTTTGGGTAAATTTGGCGGTCTTGCAATCTGGAGAATCGATTAAATAAAAAGCTATTCTGGGCGAGCAGATATCCATGGGCCATCGCTGAACACAGGGCACTTCATTGATGGTTTCTTTTCGATCAGACCGGTCGCTGTTCAGACCAAAGTCGGTGATCCTAATATTCCTGAAAAAAAAGCCCCGATGGTATCTGAACATACCATAGGGGCTGTTTTCTCATTTTCGGCGATGGACCGGACCGGTTGACTACATCATGCCGCCCATTCCGCCCATTCCGCCCATTCCGCCGCCCATTCCCGGAGCGCCGGCTGGCATTGCCTCTTGTTTTTCTTCCGGTTTTTCCGTTACCATGGCCTGGGTGGTCAGCATCAATGATGCCACGCTGGCTGCATTCTGAAGTGCCAGTCGAACCACTTTGGTCGGATCCAGAACACCCGCTTTCAACAGATCTTCATAATCATCTGTGGCCGCATTGTAGCCATAGGACCCTTTTTCGGCTTTAACCTTATCGATGACAACAGAACCCTCCAAGCCGGCATTGTTAGCGATCTGACGCAACGGCTCTTCAATGGCCCGCATAACCACTTTGACACCCAGTTTCTGATCGGCCTTGATTCTTACTTTGTTCAAAGCTTCCAGGCAACGTACCAGGGCGACACCGCCGCCAGGCACAATACCTTCTTCAACCGCTGCCCGGGTTGCATTCAAGGCATCTTCGACCCGTGCTTTCTTCTCTTTCATTTCGGTCTCGGTGGCTGCACCAACATTGATGACCGCTACACCACCGATCAGTTTTGCAAGTCGCTCCTGTAGTTTTTCTCGATCATAATCAGATGTCGTTTCATCAATCTGAGCTCGGATCTGTTTTACGCGACCTTCAAGGGCTGAACGTGAACCGGCACCGTCGATAACGGTGGTGTTATCCTTGTCGATGCTGATGCGCTTGGCTTTTCCAAGATCCTGAATGGTCAGGTTCTCCAGTTTAATGCCAAGGTCTTCAGAGACCACCTGTCCGCCGGTCAAAATGGCGATATCTTCCAGCATGGCTTTTCTGCGATCACCAAATCCGGGGGCCTTCACAGCGGCTACGTTCAAGGTGCCTCTGAGTTTATTCACGACCAGGGTGGCTAGTGCTTCCCCGTCGACATCTTCAGCGATAATCATCAGCGGCTTTCCCATTTTGGCAACCTGCTCAAGGATCGGAAGAAGATCTTTCATGTTACTGATTTTTTTCTCGTTGATCAAAATGTAGGGATCATCCAGGGAGGCAACCATTTTTTCCGGATCTGTTACGAAATACGGTGAGAGATAGCCGCGGTCAAACTGCATGCCTTCCACGACTTCAAGGGTCGTGTCCATGCTCTTGGCTTCTTCCACAGTAATAACGCCTTCTTTACCGACTTTGTTCATGGCTTCAGCAATGATATTTCCGATAGTCGTATCATTGTTGGCGGAGATGGTGCCGACCTGTGCGATTTCACGTTGATCCTTGGTGGCTTTGCTCATGCCCTGAAGCTCTTTTACCGCCACTTCTACTGCTGCATCGATACCACGTTTAATTGCCATGGGATTGTTACCGGCGGCAACCAGCTTTTGTCCCTCTTCGTATATTGATCTCGCCAGAATGGTGGCCGTGGTGGTTCCGTCACCGGCCATATCACTTGTTTTGCTGGCGACTTCCTTGACCATCTGGGCACCCATATTCTCAAATTTGTCTTCCAGTTCTATTTCCTTGGCCACGGTGACACCGTCTTTGGTGACCGTCGGAGAGCCCCAGGACTTGTCCAGAACAACGTTTCTGCCTTTAGGACCTAACGTTACCACCACCGCATCAGCAAGAGTTCTTACACCGTTCAGCATCGCTTCACGGGCTTTCATGTCATATTTAATCAATTTAGCCATCTTTTTATATCCTCCCTAAAGTCTTTTGTTAGTCAATTATGCCAAGTACGTCATCTTCGCGCATGATCAGGTATTCTTCACCGCCAATTTTTACTTCGGTCCCGGAATATTTGCCAAAAAGGATACGATCCCCTTTTTTGATCTCGAGCGCGATTCGTTTCCCATCTTCACCAATCTTGCCAGCGCCGACAGCTGTGACTTTTCCTTCCGCCGGTTTTTCTTTGGCCGTATCCGGAATGATAATGCCGCCTTTGGTGGTTGTTTCTTCTTCAACGCGTTGGACTAAAATTCGATCCTGCAATGGTCTCAATTTCATGGTTCAAAATCTCCTTTTACATTCGAAAAATTTTTTTCTGTGATGCTATCACTCATGTTGAAACGTAAAGATTTCAAAAAAATTCCGCGTCAAAAAGCGGTGTCTCTTCCCACCCCCCTTCGATTTATCATTTTTTAAAATATGGTTATTATATTAAAATGTTAGGTAAGTTTTTTTTGTAGGAATTAAGTTGGATGAAACATAATCATACTTTTATGATTGTAAAGAGACAAAGAGTGGAAATTTAAAAAAATTTGGTGACGTTTCACCATCAAGGCATATAGATTTCAAAACTCTCCGGAATGAGAATCGGATTGTTGCCTGATCGATAGAAACCTTTTGTTCGAAATAGCCGGGAGGATCAGCTGGACTTATCTCCAGATTGTTTTTTGGTGCCCGAATCGGTGTCAGCTGATTTTGTCTGGACCGATTTGCTATCATCCGTCTTTTTACTTGAGGACTTGGCGGAATTTTTGGACTTGTCGGCATAGTCGGTCACATACCAACCGGTACCTTTTAAATGAAAGGAGCTTTGGGATACAAGTTTGTGGAGTTTTCCCGAGCAGTGTTTGCACTTGGTAAGTGGTTTGTCTGAAAATTTTTGCAGCGCTTCTTCAATCTTACCACATTTGTTGCACTCATATTCGTAGATTGGCATTCTTATATATCTCCATTTTTACAAAATCGCTGATATCTTCTTTTATGGAGAAGCAGATCGGCGGACGTTTGTGGCGGCATAATTTTTTCGTTTCTCCGGTATTCAATTCCGATTGAGCTGATTTATATATAGTCAGCAACCTCGGATTGTCAAGATCCAATTTCCTTCAATTCCTGTCAGGGATTACGCAGATCCTCATAAGGGATTCGCCAATCGTTGTAAAACTCCAGGACCTCCGAAAGACCTTCGATTTGAACGGGATGCAGAATATCATGGGTTCTGCGGTGGACACGCTTTTCTTCAACCATGCGTTCTTCACTGGAGGCATCAAAATTTTGCAAAAATTTGCTGAACCGAACGATGTGGATTAATTCGTGAGTGATAATGTAAAGAGAAAAAGGATAAAGTTCGATATCCGGTGTGGCTTCCAAGGTCGAGCGGATCGTGTGATCTTGCAAGCAGATTTTGTAAAAGTCATACGTTGCCGATCCCAGCGAGGTATTCCTACGCTGTCCTTTGTAACGAATAATTTGGGCAAACGGCCCGTCAATGATTTCCTCATTGACCAGTTCGGCAAGGGTCTTGACATCGTATCTCGGACCGAGCCACTGAGTGGCAGACATTTTATAGTAATTGCTGACCAGGTCTTCAGCCACGGCAACTGCGTTGTTGACAATTTCAATTTGCCGGGGGCTGAAGGTCTTGCGTTTTTGCATTTTTTTGTTGAAACGGATCGTTAATAATTACCCGAGGGATGGTTCAACTCGGTCAATGAAAAATCGATCCCACCTATATCTAGGTTCAAATACATTGTCTCGAGCTGAAATGGATTGATCCCAGCAATATACTGATAAATAAAAATAATATCAAGTCTGATAACAGTCATATTTAAGGTTCACTGTTCCATCGTTAAAAAAGGTATAGACATGAACCGGTCTGTTGTGCTAAATTTCTCATTTTAAAATTACCATGATCATTTTTTGAATAAAAAGGAGGTGATGAGTTGGGCAGTGTTGTTAAAAAACGCAGAAAGAAAATGCGAAAGCACAAGCATAGAAAGTTACTGGCCAAAACGCGACATCAGAGAAGGAAAGGTAAATAATGATACCGGCAATCTTTTCTGGCTATAAATAAAAGCACCGGGCATTTCGTATGCTGCGGTGCTTTTTTTTGTGCTGACTGCGCCGTTTCATTCCACGGCGTCAGAATGGAAGATCGAAAACGCCCGGTCTCTATTCCGGAGTTTCATTGAGATATTTCAAAAATTCAGATTCGGTCGAAAGTATCAGAGTGTTTTTATCATCCAGGGATTGCTCGTAAGTTTCTAAGGTCTGCACAAACGAATAAAATTCCGGATCAACACCATAGGCCTGGGCATAGATGATCGTCGCTTGGGCATCGGCTTTACCCTTGATTTCTTGGGCCTTGCGGTATGCTTCCGAAGTTATCTCCTGCAAATCCCTTTCCCTATTACCCAATATTTTTTGGGCCTCGCCTTTGCCTTCGGATCGATATTTTTCGGCAATTTGCTTACGCTCCGCAATCATTCGATTATAGACGGATTTTCTAACCTGTTCGACATAATTTATTCGCTTTATTTTTACGTCAACCAGCTCTATGCCGAACTGGGCCAGTTTCGGCTGGGCCTGCTTTAGTATTCCCTGAGTGATTTTTTCGCGGCCGACGGTAACCGCATAAGATGTTCTGATGCGGTCCTCGATATCGACGTCGGATGTATCGAGCGACCGGGAGGATTTTCGCACGGCTTCGATCAATGAGTGCGAGGTGATAAAATTCCTCACCGCAGGGTCGATAATGTCGTTGAGTTTGCCGATGGCGCTGAACTGGTTGTTGACGGTTTGAAAAAACTTCACCGGATCCGTGATTTTCCAGCGGGCAAAGGTGTCGACCCAGATAAACGTTTTATCCAGGGTGGGAATTTGCCCTGGATCGCCGTCCCAGTCCAGCAGGTTTTTCGGAAAATAATTGGCACGCTGGATGAAAGGTACCTTGAATCTAAGGCCCGGATCTATTTTCGGTGTACCTACGATTCTGCCGAACTGGGTGATGATGACTTGTTCGGTTTCGTCGATGGTGTAGGCCGCGTTATATATGAGGAAGGCTGCCGCAGCAATTATTATAACAATGAGGATTCCTTTATTTTTCATTTTTCAGCACCAATTTGTTTGCCCATATTCAATAGGGGTAGAAAGTTTTTCTGATCAGAATCGACGATAAATTTAGAACCGAGTTTCGGAAATATTTTACCCATGGTTTCTAAATACATTCGCCGTTTGGTGACATCCTTGGCTTTGATATACTCCTGGTATATCGAGGTAAATTTGGCGGCGTCACCCTTGGCCCGGTTGACGCGATTCAAGGCATAACCTTCCGCTGTTTTGATGGTGCGGTCCGCTTCACCACGCGCACGCGGAATGGATTTGTTATATTCCTCTTTGGCCTGATAAATCAGTTGCTCCTTTTCCTGGGTCGCCTGGTTGACTTCGTTGAAAGAAGGCTGCACGGGCCCCGGAACATTGGTTCTTTTCATCTCGATAGTGACAATGTGGATGCCGGTTTCCGCCTGGTCCAGTTCTTTTTGCAGCAGTCCCCGGGCCTCCACCGCGATTTCATCCCGTTTGCTGATGACCTCGTTGATACTGCGATCGCCAACCACCAGCCGCATCGAGGCTTCGGCCATATCGGTGAGGATTCTGCGAACATCGCGTACCTTAAATAGAAAATTGTACGGATCTTTGACCCGATACTGGACAATCCAAGGCACCAGGGCGACATTCAAATCACCGGTGAGCATCAGCGCAACATTAATATTTTCGGTCCCGGCTTTGAAGCGCGATCTAGTATCGGTTCTGGCTGAAGCGAAACCGAATTCCTCGGTCCTGATCTGTTTAACATTCACCTTTGTGACATTTTCCAGGCCAATCGGCAATTTAAAGTTAAGTCCCGGCTGAGCGGTACGGACATACCGACCGAAAAGCTGAACGATGCCGACTTCATCCTGCTTGACGGTAAAAAACGTGCTCGAAGCAACCATGATGAGAATAATCACAAGGATTACAATGGGTCCGCCGGGCAGTTTAAATTTCTTGAATTTATCAAGGATTTCATCCATCTGGGGTGGTGTGCCGCCGCCCATACCGCCACCCCTGCCTTGTTGCTGCTGTTTCAGTTTATCCCAATCCCAACTCATAATTTAGTTCCCGTAAAAAGGTTAATAACAAAATATTAAAGACAGAACTCGCTTGAACCATAAATATTTTCGATACGCCACCACTTTGCGATATTCCCGGTTTGAATACAAACAATGGTGGTAGATGTTCGGCCATTGCCCAAATAGGACTATCACGCGGCAGTATCTGCTTTATATTACGATTGAATTTAAATGGGCAATCGGAATCGTGGGATAAAAGCCGCGCACACCATAAAGGCAAAGGCAAGGATCTCGTTTTTCGCTGACCTCTTTTTTGCGTACGGCGTTTCTTGTGGATTCTGTTTTGAGCACCCGGCCTTTTTTGAATACCGGGGCAGAGATGATTTCCAGTAATTTTAATCCGAATGTAATGAACCGCCGGTCCACAAAATTATTAATACAATAAATAGCCCTGCCAATCAAGTCAAGTAAAAAGCAACTTTACTGAGTTTTACTTGACATGCCGGAGATCGATTGGCAAGCTACGCAACAGAATGAAAACGAAAAAAGGAAACACAGAATTCGTCCATATCGGCAACATCATCGATGATGTCCTGAAAACCTATCGACGTCAACCCGATGGTCAACTGATGCATGTGTGGCATATCTGGGACAAGGTCGTCGGTGATGTCGTTTCCAAAAACACCAAACCCGCCGCCTTCAAAGGCAGGATGCTGCTGGTATATGTGACAAGTCCGGCCTGGGTGCATCAACTGCAGTTTTTAAAAAAGGAAATCATCATCAAGCTGAACGAGGCTTTGGGAAAAACGCTTATTGATGATCTCAAATTTAAAATCGGGCCGCTTTAGCGTATGAGCTCCTATACCACTGACACATTTTTCAATGGAAAAATCAAAATATTCCAATATCGGACGGGGTATCGTTTTTCGATAGATTCCGTCTTGCTGGCATATTTTGCCGATCCACAGGCCGGAGACAAAGTGCTCGATTTAGGGACAGGCTGCGGCATCATCCCCATCATCATGGCGCATCGGGTGCCGAATCTTGCTATTTGCGGCGTTGAAGTGCAGGCAGAGCTGGCTGAGTTGGCTGCTTCCAATGTCAGGGAAAACCAGCTGGATGACCAGATTTCAATTTTATGTACCGACCTGAAATTGGTAAAGTTGTGCGTAACAGCAGGACCCGTGGATCTGGTGGTGTGCAACCCGCCTTTTCGCAAGAAGGGATCCGGCAGAATCAATCCGAACGCGCAGCGTGCCATTGCGCGTCATGAAATCAAGGTTAGTTTGATTGATATCGTTAAAACATCATACCGAATGCTACGGGTCGGTGGGCGATTGGCCATTATCTACACGGCGGGTCGTTTGACAGATGTCCTAAACCTGATGAGAGCCGGCGATATTGAACCCAAACGGATTCGTATGATTCACTCCCGGCACGATACGAATGCCTCTTTGGTTCTTGTTGAAGGCCTAAAAGGGGGACGCCCGGATATCAAGATTTTACCCCCGATGATTATCTATGACCGATCGAATGAATACACGAATGAGGTGGAGACGATGTTCAGACCATAAATGATTCTGGTGCGCGATGTAATAGACAGATGACAGAAGACGGATGACAGAAAACAGTGGTGATTCAATTGGATTAATGAATGTGAATCTGGAACTGGGAAGGTCAAACAGATTTTTTCCATTGCAATTCCGGGTTTGCAGCCTTAGAATGTCCCGGTCGGTTGGGGATGACTCTGCCAGATGATCGTTGACAGTTTCCACCAAAAAGTATATTGAGATCTACCGATAAATTCTTGGGTTAAACGGTACGTTATCCGGAGAGGTGGCCGAGCGGCTGAAGGCCCTGCTCTCGAAAAGCAGTATCCTGTCAAAAACGGGATCGTGGGTTCGAATCCCACCCTCTCCGCCAGGTGGTCCAATCCATAGACGAAATCGGAAGAGGCGGAATTGACCATCGAATAATTATTTCTCTCGGATTCAAATTTTTATCTATTGAACATTCAACAGAAACGGAGAGATGTCCGAGCTGGCTGAAGGAGCACGACTGGAAATCGTGTGTGCTGTCAAAAGCGGCACCGAGGGTTCGAATCCCTCTCTCTCCGCCATCATCCGTTCATAAGCAGGTGGCTTATGAATGGAGCTAGATACATTCCCTATGTCATATCTCGTCCTCGCACGTAAGTATCGCCCGCAAACCTTTGAACAGGTTGTCGCCCAAGAGCATATTACCCAAACCTTGAGAAATGCGATTTCAACGGGTCGAGTGGCCCATGCCATCCTTTTCTCCGGTCCCCGCGGCACGGGTAAAACAACGGTAGCACGAATATTGGCCAAAGCCATGAATTGCAAGGACGGACCCACCGCTGTGCCCTGCAATGACTGTCGATCCTGCAATGAGATCACCCTCGGCAAGGCGACAGATGTGCTGGAAATCGATGGTGCATCCAACAACAGCGTCGATCAAGTTCGGGAATTGCGGGAAAACATTAAATACATGCCCGCTCAGAGTCCCTATAAAATATATATTATTGATGAAGTTCACATGCTCAGCACGGCTGCATTCAACGCCCTTTTAAAAACCCTTGAGGAACCGCCCTCCCATGTGATGTTCATGTTTGCCACCACTGAACCTCACAAGATACCGATCACGATTCTTTCCCGGTGCCAACGGCATGATTTCAGACGCATGGATTTAAACGCCATCTCCTCCCACATGGCGACACTCTGCCGTCGGGAAGGATTTGAAATACCGCAGGAAAGTCTCGAACTTATCGCCAGGGAAGCCGGTGGCAGCATGCGCGATGGCCTGAGTCTGCTTGATCAAATTTTGACCTGTACTCAGGAGTTGATATCCCACCAGCAAGTGTTGGACCTTCTGGGAATTATCGACCGAAAATTTATTTTCGATCTTTCCGAATCAATTTTAAAGGCAGATATTCCCAGGGTATTGGATATTTTGGACGATATCTATGATCACGGCCATGATATGAAAAAGCTGTATGCGGATCTTCTGGAACATTTCAGAAATCTGGTGGTCGCCGCGATCGGCAAAAAAGTCGACAAACTGGTTGATCTTCCACCTGGAGAAATCGGTCAGATAGTGACCCAGGCCCAATCTACATCCGCCGAAGAGCTGAATCAATTTTTCGATCTGCTTTTTAAAGCTGAAGCCTCCATCCGGCTTTCCAATCAACCTAAATTGGCCTTGGAGATGGCTCTCATCCGGATATTACAGTCCAAGCCGGTTTTGCCGATTGATGTTCTCATCGAAAAGCTTGATATGCTCAGAACGGAAATTTGTGCTGATGGCGAGCCTCAGAACGCCGGCGGACCTATCTCCCATCCTGTAGGCAAGGTCAAGGACCTTTCCCCGGGGTATCGCGGAGAGTCCGTATCTGATGGTGTCATTCATAAAGAACCCCCGGTCGATGCCGATCGACCATCGGTAAAAGGCTACGGCGCTGAAAATTTAAGTGAGGTGTGGCCGCGGATCTCAAAAGCTATTTCAAGCAAGAATCCGTCTCTGGCCGCAAACCTGGCAAAATGCCGAATAAAAAATGCGGTGGACAATCTGCTTGAAATCGAAGTGCCCGGAAACGGATTTACGTTTAAAATGATCGAACGTGACAAAAATATGGCACTGCTCAAACAGGTCTGTGCGGATGTTTTGGGGAAACCAATGGATATCCGATTGACTCCCGGCGCCGCGGCCAATGATAATTTCAAAAAAAAAAAAAACCGCGATAACGAGCTAAAAAAAAAAGCCCTCTGCCATCCCCTGGTGGCGGACGCCGTTGAAATTTTTGAAGGCAAGTTAATAGATGTGAAAATATTTAAGGAGGAAGATTTATGAAAGGTATGGGTAATATGATGAAGCAGGCCCAGAAGCTTCAATCAAAAATGTTGAAAATGCAGGAAGAACTGGCCGAAAAGACCGTTGAATCCAGCTCTGGCGGCGGTATGGTCAAAGTTGTGGCCAACGGCCGGCAGCAGATTGTATCGATTGATATTGAACGAGAAGTCGTCGACCCGGATGATATCGAGATGCTGCAAGACCTTGTCTTGGCCGCAGTCAACGATTCACTGACCAAGGCCCAGGAAATGGTCAGTAATGAAATGGGCAAATTGACCGGAGGGCTGAACATACCGGGATTGATGTGACTCGGGCTGCATGCTGCTAGATGCAGACCACCAAGGAACGACGAATTGTGGTATAATATCAACATTTACACATTAGGCTTTTTCCATGAGCTATTATCCAGTTTCGATTCAGAAATTGATAAAACATATCGCCAAGCTGCCAGGAATCGGTGAAAAAACAGCCGAACGGCTGGCCCTGCACCTCCTGCGTGCTCCGCGGCAGGAAGCCGAGCAACTGGCGCAAAGCATTTTGGATATCAAAAATAAAGTGAAATTTTGTACCCGATGTTATGCCTTGAGCGATGATGACTTATGTCGCCTGTGCAGCGATCCGGCAAGAGATCCGTCCCTGCTATGTGTGGTTGAGCAACCGGCGGATATGGTTGCCATTGAAAAATCCGGAGCTTTTCGCGGAGTGTATCATATTTTATCAGGCGCCTTATCGCCGATGAACGGGATCGGACCCGAGAATATTCGAATCCGTGAGTTGATAACCAGGATTCAGACGGATCAAGTCAAAGAGGTTGTACTGGCAACCGGTACCAACGTTGAGGGTGAAGCCACTGCCTCTTATATTGCCCAGCTTCTGGAAGTCCATCGTATTCAAGTCACGCGCATCGCATCGGGTGTCCCCATGGGCGGGGATCTCAAGTACGTAGACCAGGTCACCTTGAAAAAAGCCATGGATACCCGTCATGCCCTCTGACAGTAACCGTCCGGAAGCGTTGTTTGAATGCCTCATGTGCGGTGACTGCTGCCAAGGATTCGGCGGCACTTACATCGAAGCAAAAGACATTGAAGCGATTTCACGCTATATCGGCTGCCATCCGCAAAAATTTATCGACCGTTATTGCAGCCTTTCGGGTAAAAAACCGGTACTGGCCCAAAAACCGGACGGCTATTGCATATTTTGGGATAGCATTTGCACGATTCATCCGGTCAAGCCGCGCATGTGCCGTAACTGGCCATTCATTGAAAGCCTATTGGTGGATGCTCAAAACTGGCTGATTATGGCCAACTCCTGCCCCGGCATTCATGCCGATGCCCCTGCCGCCAAGGTCCAAAAATTTGTGAAGGAAAAATTGGCAAAAAACAGCTGAACCCCATGGATACCGAGAAAACAAAAGATGAATTGATCGGTGAATTGGCCGATATGAAACTGCTGGTTGAGCGATCAGCGGCCCGGCATCGGGATGCTGAAAAAGCCCTCCGTGAAATCCAGCCCCAGCTTCAACAAGCCCAAAAAATGGAAACACTGGGGACCCTGGTGGCGGGGGTGGCCCATGAAATCAACAATCCGATTAACCTGATCATGTACAATATCCCCTTACTAAAAAAGATATGGGCGGATTTATTGCCAATATTGATGGAAAAAAAACAAAAAGAGCCCGAACGAAAATTTGGCGGTTTTGCCTATGATTTCCTAGCAGATAATCTGGACCAGCTCATTGCAGATATGGAAATGGCTGCTCATCGGATTGTCAAAACAGTCTCGGATTTAAAAGATTACTCGCGGCAGTCCAATGTCGCCGAAAAATTGCCCGTGCAAGTCAACACTGCCGTCAAAAACGCTTTGCGACTGGCCCAATCCACCTTGCGCAAATCGGATGTGAACATCAAACTGAATCTCGCCGAAGATCTTCCCGAGATTGAAGGGAATCTGCAAAGTATTGAACAGATCATCTTAAATATCACTATCAATGCCATTCACGCGGTCAACCATAACCAGGGCGAGATCGAAATTACAACGGGGATGAGAATCAGGGATGGGATGAATTTTATCCGTATCACCGACAACGGCAGGGGAATCTCACCGGAGATCGCAGACAAAATTTTCTTGCCGTTTGTTACAGACAAACAATCCGAAGGCGGCACCGGCCTGGGGCTTTCCGTTACTTATTCTTTAGTCAAGGCGCATGGCGGTGAAATTAATTTTGAAACCAGCCCCAACCGGGGAACATCTTTTAACGTATATTTGCCGACCTTACTCAAAAAACAGGCAGCCAAAATTCTGGTGGTGGATGATGACGATGCGATTCGCCAGATCTTGATTGAGGCTCTTGCGATGGATCGGCAGTATCTGGTAAAAGAAGCCTCCAACGGTATCGAAGCCTCTATAAAACTGGGCACCTATCGGCCGGATCTGCTTATTCTCGATATATTCATGCCGGAGATGGATGGGTTGGAGGTATGCCGTAATATTCGCAGTGAGCCCGAGCTGTCTGATTTAAAAGTTATTATAACCACCGGACACCCGGATCACCCTAAAATCGATAAAGTTGTTAAACTCGGTTTTACCAATATTTTGTCAAAGCCCTTTGACTTGCTGAAATTGGTGAAGGATGTCGAAACGATTTTGGACCGGGGGTAAATGTTCATTCTTCAATCGACACTGTTCAATTTTCAGATCTTCCCCTTCGCAGTAATATTCTGTCTCGGATACGCGAATTCAATGTCGTGAAGGATGGTGAAATGTTTGAATTCCAGCCCCGGGCGATTTCGACAATGCCTCACTTTCACTCTGAAACGAAACTCGATTTTAAAAATTCCCTGTTCAAGCGAGCAATGTTGACGATGGATATTTCTTTGGGACAGGTGTTTTCGCACTCGCGATGATTCGAACAATTGCCGAATCCGCAATTGTCCATCACGTTGACCATATCGATGGCACGTTTTGCAGCCTCGGGCCTACCCTGGGGCAACAAAGCCAGTTGAGAAACCTTGGCGCTGACAAACAGCATTGCAGATGCACTGGGACAGGCCGCGACACACGCCCCGCAACCGATACATGCTGCGGCATCCATGGCTTTATCAGCCGTTTCCTGGGATATGGGCAGGGCGTTGGCATCAGGTGAGCCTCCGGTATTTACTGAAATATAGCCTCCCGCCTGGATTATTTTATCCAACGGACTACGGTCAATCACCAGGTCTTTTACCACCTTAAATGCTCTGGCCCGGAAGGGCTCAACCACGATGGTGTCGCCATTGGAAAATTTTCTCATATGCAGTTGACAAAGTGTCGTTGCTTTTTCCGGACCGTGCGCTTGGCCGTCTACCACTGCGCCACAGGCGCCGCAGATACCTTCTCGGCAGTCGTTATCGAATGCGATCGGGTCTTTGCCTTCGAGTGTGAGTTTCTCGTTAACGGTATCCAGTAACTCTATAAAAGACATATGCACCGACACATTTTTCATCGGTATCATTTCGAAATGTCCCTTGCTTTTGGGTTCCTGCTGGCGCCAAATCTTAAGGGTTACATCGATCGTTCGGGGTAATTTTTTCACTTGTAGCTCCTTTGTGACAACTCGACGTTTTCGAAGACTAAGGGCTCCTTGTGAAAAGCCGGTTTTTCTTCCTGGCCCTGATATTGCCAGATGGATACATGACAAAAATTATCGTCATTGCGCTTCGCTTCACCATCTTCTGTTTGATACTCGGTTCGAAAATGACTGCCGCAGGATTCTTCGCGTGTCTTTGCATCCAGGACCATGGTTTCTGCAAATTCTAGACTGTCGGCAAGACGTCCGGCTTTCTCTAAACTCTTGTTGAAGTCTTTATCGTTTCCAGGTACCAAGACATTTTCCCAGAACTCGGCCCGTAAATTTCGTATTCGTTGCAGTGCCTTCTCGAGACCCTCCGAATGCCGTGACATGCCGCAGTGCTCCCACATGATTCTGCCCAGTTCCCTGAAAATATTATCCACTGTTCGCTTGCCCTGAATCGACATCAGCTTTTGAAGTTTAGCCTGGCTTTCGAGAGCTGCCTCATTGAATGCGGCATGGTCCGGCGCAACCGGCTCCAAGGTTGTGCCGGCAAAATATCCGCCAATGGTATAGGGTATGATGAAGTAACCGTCGGCAAGACCCTGCATTAAGGCGCTGGCACCCAGCCGGTTGGCACCGTGATCTGAAAAATTGGCTTCTCCCAGAACAAACAGACCCGGGATGTTGCTCATCAGATTGTAATCAACCCATAATCCCCCCATCGTATAATGGGAGGCAGGAAATATCATCATCGGTGACGCATAGGGGGTTTCATCCGTAATTCGTTCATACATTTCAAAAAGGTTGCCGTATTTTTTGGCAATCAATTCTTTGCCGTCGCGCTGGATGGCATCTGAAAAGTCGAGGTACACCGCACATCTCGTCAGGCCCACACCGCGGCCTGCATCGCATTGATCCTTGGCGTTTCGCGAAGCGACATCCCGGGGAACCAGATTGCCGAAACTGGGATATTTTTCTTCCAAAAAATAGAACCGATCCGATTCAGGTATATCCCTGGGCTCCCGGATGTCGCCGCTATTGCGGGGCACCCACACTCGACCATCATTTCTCAGGCTTTCACTCATCAGGGTCAGCTTGGATTGATGGTCACCGGTATGGGGAATACATGTTGGATGGATTTGGGTGAAGCACGGATTGGCGAATACGGCCCCTCTTTTGTAAGCTCGAAAACATGCCCCCACATTCGAAGATTCTGCATTCGTTGAAAGATAGTAAATGTTTCCATAACCGCCCGATGTCAATAAAACGGCATCAGCAGCGTAGGATTCGATTTCACCAGTGATGAGATTGCGGGCAACGATCCCACGGGCCTGACCGTTTATGATGACGAGGTCGAGCATTTCGCGGCGCGCCAACATCTCAACATTTCCTGCGGCGACCTGACGCATTAAAGCGCCATATGCACCCAGCAGGAGTTGTTGCCCGGTCTGTCCCCTGGCATAGAAAGTCCGTGATACCTGGGCACCGCCAAACGAGCGATTTGCCAGCAATCCACCGTAGTCCCTTGCAAAGGGTATGCCCTGGGCAACACAATGATCAATGATGTGATTGCTAAGCTGAGCTAAGCGGTAGACATTGGCCTCTCTGGATCGAAAATCCCCTCCTTTGATCGTGTCATAAAACAGCCGCCAAATGCTGTCGCCGTCATTCTGATAATTTTTGGCTGCATTAATGCCTCCCTGAGCGGCAATGCTATGAGCGCGTCGCGGCGAGTCCTGAATGCAAAAGGTCCTCACATGATATCCGAGTTCGGCCAGGCTGGCAGAAGCGGAGCCGCCTGCCAGTCCGGTGCCGATGACAATGATTTCAAATTTTCGTTTATTGGCTGGGTTGACCAGCTTCAGGTCGAAACGGTGACGATCCCATTTTTCTTCCAGGGGGCCACCGGGTACTTTGG
>JASFSK010000011.1:0-20761 GCA_050114455.1 Desulfobacterales bacterium
CCATCCCGATCTTGAGAGATACCGGTTCCACGACGCATCCGAAAAACCAGATTACCAACACTGCCGGTCCAATTCGACACCCGCGAATAATGAAATTCATGCCCTTTGATTTCGGAACCGACATCATAATAGGGATTTTGGCCCTCGACGGTAACAATGGCGTACCCATGGCCCTGAGGTTTTTTATAAAAAGCAAATACAAGGGGAAGAATCCCAACCATGGAATAGGCCTTGTCTTCCAACAGCAGCTTCTCTCCCAAATACATTAAGCCACCGCATTCCGCGTAGATTGGCAAGCCGTCTTCGGCGAGATCCTTTAATTGGCGGCTGAAGCTTTCATTGTTGGCCAAATGGTCAGCATGGGTTTCGGGAAAACCACCACCGATGTATAGCGCATCCAGTCCTGGGAGCTCCCGGTCTTTCAACGGGCTGACAAAAACGACTTCAGCACCGCCTTTGGAGAGTGCATCGATATTTTCAGGATAATAGAACTGAAAAGCAGAATCCCGGATAATGCCGATTGTTGGCGCTGATTTCTCGATACTCGACACTGGATGCTGGTTGGTGTGTAGCGGAAATCCCGAATGATCGATGATGCTGGATTCTCGATAGGAAACATCGTTTTCCATCCTCTGTTTCTTGGTTTCCGCATTCCCCATTCCCCATTCCCCATTCCAATCTTTGACTTCCGATCTCTGACTTCTGATTTCTGTCGACTGCTTTCGGTTCTCTGTCCTCTGCTCTCTAACCTCTGTTGCCAGCAGAGGTGTTTTCCGGGAAATTTTTAAAATGGCATTCAGGTCGATATGTTGTTCAGCGATTTGTGAGATCGCTTCGATGGCATCCGTAGCCCAATCATGTTCGGGCGTCGGCACGAGTCCAAGATGGCGTTCAGGGAAATGCTGTTGATCAAGTTTTGGAATGGCGCCGAGGATCGGAATGCCACAGTAATGTTCAATGCTGTTTCGTAATTTTTTTTCATGGCGTGAATTGGCAACACGGTTGAGTATGACGGCTTTGACCATCACATCCGGATCGAATAAGGTGCAGCCCATGACCACCGCGGCCATGGTACGGGTAATTTTGGTGCAGTCAACGCACAGGACCACGGGACATTCAAGCAGTTTTGCAAGCTCGGCCGTGCTGGTGCTGCCTTCAAGATCAATGCCATCAAATAAACCACGGTTGCCTTCGATGACGGAAAGGTCGCAATTTTTGGAATGATGCAGGAATGAATGGAAGTTGTCTTCTTGACTGAGGAGAAAAGAGTCCAGATTGTAACACGGGCGGCCGGCCGCAAGGGCCAGCCAACCGGCATCAATATAATCCGGCCCTTTTTTAAAAGGGGCAATGGATGTATCAAGCTTGGTCAACGCAGCTATAAATCCGATCGAAAGGATGGTCTTTCCCGAACCCCCGCGCAGGGCGGCAATAATTATTCTGGGAATTTCCATTCCATCCGGCTGCATTGATTCCTGTTTGAAAATCAAATTAAACGGCCTGAGTGGATAAAACAGCGGCTATTCTTCGTGTTCTGCACCCGCCTGCTTGCCGGCACCCTTTAAGCCGTATAGTGAAGTACTGCCGCTTGACCAATACTCAAGGACTTCTTCGGCCACTAATTGATTCACCAATTTTTTGGCGACCCGGGGCTTTAATTCCAAAATTTTTGCCAAATCATTGAAATAAAACTTAGATTTTGTTTTTGACTTTTTTTGGAGCCCTTCTACAATTTTTTGTTTCGCTTCCTCGTATTCCATAGGTTAACCTCGTTTGGGTAAAAGTGGGCGGGAGACCATGAATCTTAATCGTCCCCCGCCTGATGTTAAAATGTTTAGAACTTGAATTGAGAGGTTTGGCGCCAGGTGAAATAGGCCGGATCACGGAAATCATCAATCAAATGATGGGTGAACTCCAATTCACATTTTTCAAAAAACCGCTCCCATCCGATTCGCTCCGCCCAATCGCCCAAACGCTCGTATTTGTTGGCCTCTTTGGCATAAGCTTCAATGATGTGCTTGATGGTCGCAGTGGTCTGGGGCCAGCGCGGCGCTTCATTGGGAATAAATGCCACGACCACCTTGGAAAACTTCGGCGGGCTGATCCGGTTGGATACCTTGCCACCAGCCATAATAACGATACCGTCGCCTTCCGTGTCGGCCAGCGGCATGGACGGGCACATGGTGTAACAGTTGCCGCAAAACATACAACGTTCTTCTTTGACGGCCACACTGTTGACTTTCTGGCCCTCGAATTCGACCTTCGCCGGCCGGATGGCCGCTGTCGGGCAGGCTGCAATCGCCAGCGGGATCTCGCACATCTTGTCCAGATATTCATGGTCCAACAGTGGCGGTTTACGGTGATATCCCAAGATAGCGATATCCGAGCAGTGGACCGCCCCGCACATGTTTAGGCAGCAGGCCAGGGATACCCGCAACTTTGCCGGTAATCTTGTATTCTTGAAATCATCGAAGAGCACATCCATGGTGGCCTTGACCGGACCGGATGCATCCGTGGCCGGGGTGTGGCAGTGGATCCAGCCCTGGGTGTGAATAATGTTGGTAATACCAGCACCGGTGCCCCCCACTGGAAATTTATAGCTGCCGCCGGCAAACTTGCGACTTTCTAAATCCTCTACCAGCGGTCTAACTTTGTCTTCACTGTCCACTAGAAATTCGATATTATTACGGGTGGTGAACCGAACATAGCCGTCGCAATGCTTTTCGGCAATATCGCAAATTTCACGGATGTGGGTGGTGCTCATCAGCCGGGCACCACCGACCCTTATCGAATAAACCTTGTCACCGGATTCTGCCACATGATAGTAAACGCCGGTCTGGACATATTCATGGTACAGCCAGGTACCTTTGTTCTTGGCAATTACTGGCGGATAAAATTCGTCATATTTCCTCGGACCGATATCCGAAATACGGTTTTCCATCGGTTTGTCAGGATTGTAACCTGAGGATACAAATGCCATGGTTTTTCCCCCTATCTCTGATGATATTTTCTGAATTCGTTTATGTCACGTTTCCAACCACCCTCGACTTCATCTTCCTTCCAGAAGATATAGGGGTTGGATCTGGGTTCGGAAACCATCCGCGGATCGGGATCTATTCCGGTCACCTCGAGTAACTTTTGGAAGCCCTGGCGTTTCATGAGCTCACCGAGACGCTCCCGGTTCTTGCCTTCTTCCATCCACCAATCCCAGATATTTTCGATGACTTCTTTGATTTCATCATAGGGTTCCTCGGCTTTAATGAAGGGAACCAGCATGGAGCCCATCTGGGCACCGTCCAAAATCGGGGCTTTGGCACCGACCAGGATGGAAAGACCTCTGTCATCACCAATTCTCAGAGCCCTCGGCATGACATTGATGCAGTGCATGCAACGGTTGCATTCCTTATTATCGATCATCAGCTTGTTGTCTTCCATCCACATGCAATCGGTGGGGCAAAGATCGATAACCTCTTTTTGGATATCAAAGGGACCCCAGTCGCGACCGGCAAAGGCACCGCCATTGGGTGGTATTTCGCCGCCGATATAGGCCTGGACCGCTTCCTGGTCGATGGGGATATCATCTCTCCAGGTGCCGATGTAAGACATATCCGCACGGGCGATGGATGCCACACAGCAGTTCGGACACCCGTCGAATTTGAATTTGAACTTGTAAGGAAATGCCGGCCGGTGAAGCTCGTCCTGGTATTCCTGAGTCAGGTGGTAGCAGAGCGCATGCGTATCGTAGCAGGCAAATTCGCAGCGGGCTGAACCGATACAATCGGAAGGCGTCCGCAAATTGGAGCCGGAGCCGCCCAGATCCTGGTTGTGATTGTGGGTCATTTCATAAAAAATTTCTTCCAGCTGGGGGGTGGTGGTTCCTAAAAAAATGATGTCGCCGGTGGATCCATGCATGTTGGTGACACCGCTGCCCCGGAAATCCCACAGATCACAGAGTTGGCGCAGGTATTCGGTGGAATAGAATTTGCCGCTGGGCTGGTTGACGCGCATGGTATGAAAATGCGCCACACCCGGAAATTCTTCCGGTTGATCACAATAGCGGCCGATAACACCGCCGCCATAGCCGAAGACACCGACGATGCCGCCGTGTTTCCAGTGGGTGCGGCCGTGCTTGTAAGAAAGCTCCAGAACCCCGATAAGATCTTCCACTACATCCTGGGGAATCTGGAATTCTAGGTTGGCTTCATTTTTGGCCCGCACTTCGGCCTGCTGTTTGAGATCAGACACGAAGCTTGGCCACGGCCCGCTTTCAAGCTGATCCAACAAAGGGGTTTCGTGTTTTGCCATTATTTACCTCCATTTCGTTAATATTTGCAGCAAAGACTTGAAATCAATTCTGAATAAGGGATATTGACGTAGTCACCTCCTCTCGACCTTTTTAGTATGGATTTAATATTCAAAAATATTGAAATGATACCCATTTTTTTAATCAAAAGGCAGATATAAAATTTATCCTCCGCCTTGTCAATAAAAATCCACGATTTCATCCGGTTAGCAGGTTAAAAAAATTAAATATTGCGAAATCCACTTTATCTTGCGGATCATTTAACGGAAAAACACCTCATGTTGTGGCGAGTGAGGGGTCAGGGTATGGTTTCGCTTTCTGAATGGCCTTAAAGTATTTGTCTAAAAAGATAGTCTAGCTCCTCAACATGATTACTCAGGTGTTGCTTAACAACCTGAAGCTCGGGAGCACGCCGATTGAATGTATTCATCACAACTTTGCCCAGCTCGTACAAATCCTCGCGGGTGCAGACGGACAAATAGTAACGGAAGCAAGTCTCGATAGAGTCCGGCAGCGAGTCAATGGGTGGTTTTAGGCCCAGGCCTTCAAAAAAACCATCCAATGTGCTTTTCACGGCCACACGATCCGACCAGACAATTTCACCGACACCATCATAGCGATCAAGCCGCATACGGATGGAAAGATTTAGAAAAAAAATCAACAAGGCTTGCAGAATCAGCTCCGGATCCATTTCCTTGTTGGCCGAATCGACTAAATCGGCAAAAAGGGGGGCATAGCTTCGTACGCTGATTAGTTTGACATCAAGGCCGATAGGATCGATTTTCACCACGAAGTCGCCGGCCCCATGATGCCAGGAAAAAATTTGCTCAAAGGATTCAACCTTATAATAATAGGTTAAGATCCTGGCGGCCTGCCGGTACAGGTCCGCCGACTGCAAGTATGACAAATAGCAAGGATGCCGATCGTTATTCCAGACCCGAATTTTGTTTTCTCTAACCGTTGGATCCCTGGATATATGGAATTCATGGTAACCTTCGAACCAATAACCCAAAAACATTTTAAATTCGCGGCCTGCTGCAGACCTGAATTCCCCAAGTTCGAAAACTTCCGGTATAAAAGAATCAGAAAATTCATGGTTCAGCCGCGATATGCAGTCAAATTCATTTTTAATAATCTTGATGCCTGTCTCAGCCACTGCTACGTTGAGGGCAAAAGGAATCTTTTGGCGACCAAAAATCACATCAACACAAGCTGGATGGTAAAATTCACCATGTTTTTCAAGGCGGATATGGATTTCTCTGATGTCATGCAGCGACACCTTCCGCCGCAGGTGCAATTCGAGTGCCCGGAGTAGAGTTTTACAACTGTCCTTTTCGAGATAGCTTCTTGCAGCAGAAAAATACTCACCATGGCTCGGTGAGCTGTTGGAATTTTCGCTGTTAAAATGACGAGACAAAGGTAGGCGTTGCCGCCAAACAGCGCTGTTTTTTGTTACCGTCTTTTTACCAGGAGAAATAAAATAGGAGAATAAAGGTGTATATGGCATAAATTTTTCAGAGGTCAAATTTCAGAAGACAGAGGACTGAAAACAGATATCAGAAAGCAGACATTAGAGAACAGAAGCAAGGAATGTAAAAATCGGCCTTTTTTTCATCAATATCTGTAATTTGTTCAATGTCTTCTGGTCGCTGGTCGCGGTGCGTTTAACCATAGATACTCGATGCCGGATTCTCGATTCTCGATAAATAGATTGGTTTTCTGGCCTCGGGTAACTGGTTTCCGCATTCCCAATTCCACATTCAATTCTCTGTCATCTGTCCCCTGTTATCTGTCATCTGTCTTCTGTCCGCTGTCATCTGTGCCCCCAATCTCAGTCAGAATCTCAGGAGCCACATCATATCCCAATTTCACGGCTTTATCGGCGTGCTCAGCAGCCAATTCATGATCTCCTTTTTCGAGGTAAGCGATGGCAAGGTTGTTGTGAGCCGGTGCAAAATCGGCGTTAAGCTGGATAGCCTTCTTACTGGCTTCAATAGATTCGTCGATAAGACCCTTCATTAAATAGGCATTGGCTAAATTGGCAAATGCTTGAATATATCTGAAATTGAATTGGGTCGCCCGCTGAAGGTTTTTGATGGCCTCATCGATGTTTCCTTTTTGAAGCTCCACAAAACCGATGTTTCCAAAACCTTCCGAAAAACCCGGCCTGACCTTGACAGCCAATTTATTAAATTTTAAACATTCCTCCAGATCGCCGCGCTGTAGTGAAATTCCCCCGAGTAAAACATAGGCTTCAGCCATGTTTTCGCTGCAGCCAATGGCTTCATGCAGCTCTTTTTCAGCCTCATCATATTTTTGCTGGCCCATAAGCGCCACTGCAAGATTATAATGAGAGTTACCACAGTCAGGATTCTGGGCGATAAACGAGCGTTGCTGAGCGATATATTCATCCGCAGATTTGGCTTTCGTCATGATATGTAATCCTTTGTCATCTTTTTACTTGACTTCCCGAGGCCTTTTTTCTACCGTTCACAAACGGCTGAATAAAAAATGGGATATATACAACGTTTTTTGAAGGAAAACAACATTTAGTTAAAATAGTGGGGCGAATCATGAATTCAGGATGCTATACAGCCATCATAACACCCTATCTGGGTGATGAGGTCGACTATGGCGGTTTAGAGAAACTCGTGGCCTTTCAGATCCAAAACGGCATCACAGGTATTCTGGCCGTCGGAACCACCGGTGAAAGTCCGGTGTTGAACTGGGAAGAGCACAACCGGGTCATCGAAGCCGTTGCAAAAGGCACGAATAACCAGTGCGTCTGCATTGCCGGCACCGGCAGCAACAACACCGCGGAATCACTGGCTGGAACCAAACATGCTGTAGAAGTCGGTGCTGATGCCGTTTTGCTGGTGGATCCTTATTACAACGGACCAAGCTCCCTTGAAATCCGGAGGGAATATGTCGCACCGATCGCTGCAGCTTTTCGAGACATAGAAATTATACCTTATATTATACCGGGCCGAACGGGAGCCCAGATGCTGCCGGAGGATTTGGCAATCCTTTATAAGGCACACCCCAATGTGGGCACGGTTAAAGAAGCGACGGCGGATGCGGCGAACATGAGACGGACCCGCGAATGCTGTGGCCCGGACTACACCATCCTGTCCGGTGACGATGGAATGACCTATGAAATGATGACTGACCCTGACATTGGAGCCGCGGGTGTGATCTCGGTCGCCTCCAATGTGGCACCAAAAGCCGTTACCGAGATGGTCAAACTTCTCAGCCAGGAAAAATTATCCGAGGCAAAATCACTGATGCTGAAACTGGAGCCTCTTTTCAGCCTGGTTACGGTCAAAACAACTGAAAAAACGCCATATGGCGAGGTGGTTTGCCGGGCCAGGAATCCGTTAGCTTTTAAGGCATTGATGTCGATACTGGGAATGCCCGCCGGAGGATGTAGGCCTCCTCTGGGTAAAATGACCCGCAATGGCATCGATACAGTCGTCACGGCAGCCCGTGATATTTACACGAATTCACCCGAGATACTGCAACCAGTCGCCGATTTTTTCAATGTCGACATCGGCCAACGATTGGAAAACCCGGAAAACTGGCGGGTTTTGTATTACGAGGATTATTAGACTTCGGTGCTTATAAAGCTATCAATCCATGCTCCTGACACTTGAAACCTGACATCTTGATATGCCTGCGTGATGTGGGTCCCGGTCATTTATCAATTTAGTTGCTTTTCCCCTTTCCGGTCTCATTTGCCCCTAGCTTCATCTCAAACTCCCCCTCCTTAAATAAGAGCCACTTTAACCATTTGAGCCCGAACTTCAAAAGAGCGATTTCATCGGTCTTTATGCGCTCCAGGGTGGCGCTGTCTATTGAATAGCGGTCCAGGAAAGAGCTTTCGAACACGAATTCACGAAACTTATCAATATTATAACTGACCAAGAAAAACATTTTTTTGGTTTGTTCAGTCAGTTTGATATTCGGGGGAAACGAGCGTTTCCTGACCAGTAGATCGGTCCATTCGGCATTGATTTCGTCGTGTACATCCACTGCCTGGTCCCGGCGCCATTGCGAAACCGTCCAATCCTTTTTCTCTTCAAAGCCAAGGCAATGCGGTTCATTTACAAAGAAATAAAATTCGTCGTCACCCGAATCTTCTTTATGGCTCAACGATGCAACCCCCAGAGGATAATAGCGGCAGGTCGTCGGCCGGTCTACGTATACCAGACAGCCATCTTCCCTCACAAAAGGGCATGCCTTGCGGCCGGAATCAGATCCTTCTTCGTCCAAAAGTTTAAGCATCACCACCGGCAGATCCGTTTTTGCCAGAATTTGCGGCTCTGTGTAAAGCGCCAGAAATTCTTCTGATGAAAGGCCCAAACGGGTCTTTAATTTAATAATGTCGAATGGTGTCAGAATAATGTTAATATCCCGGCAGCACTGGTTGAAGCATTTCACGCCTTTGTGGCATTCAAATTGAAATTCACTGTCCGGTCCTAGCCTGACAGGATCTATTTTAGCCGTTACATCGGGTTTATCCATTCAATTTTCCTTCATATTGTAATTTACAGACTCTCAGCCAATCGTCATAAACCTGCCCTTAAGGCGGCCGGTGCGTAAAGACAGGAGATAGGCCAATAGGGCAGGATGTCGTCCTGAATAGTTTATGGCAAAATAGCGGAATTTTTCTTTCGAAACACTATAAATTTGAGTTTTGGAAGATAACCGTCCTGGCATAAAATGTCAACAAGACGGGATTAATATCATTTGAAAGAAAATATTTCATTTGCTGGACCTCGCACCTCCAGGTGCAATTGCAACGGTCTTGCACACGGTTTTAGGAGTATCCAAACAGTAAAAAAGAAAGTGACCCGGTGACAACAGAAACTTAATCCTTGATTTATCGACGAAATATACTATATCGGGTCTATAAATTTGAAATATTCTGGAACCGATCACTTAAGGAGGAAGCGATGGAATTAGCAGTCACAACCAATGAAAATTTAAAATCGAAACCGGACGATGCCAGTCTTGGATTCGGCACTATTTTTACGGATTACATGTTTAACATGGATTACGATCCGGACAGAGGGTGGCATTCACCCCGCATAGAGCCCTATGCATCTATCGATATGGATCCTGCTACCATGTTTTTACACTATGGCCAGGGCGTTTTTGAGGGGCTCAAAGCCTATCGGACACAATCCGGTCGTATCCAGTTGTTCCGGCCCCAGGAAAATCTGAAACGGATGAATCGCTCCTGCCGCCGCCTGTGTATCCCCGAGTTTGATGAAACGTTCGTGCTTGAGGCCATGAAACAAATGATTGCTACCGAAAAAGACTGGGTTCCCGGTGCTCCGGAAACTTCGCTGTATATTCGTCCCACAATCATTGCCATGGATCCCTTTCTGGGGGTGCGAGCGTCTCATACCTATCGCTTCTTTATCATTTTTTCGCCTGTGGGTGCTTATTACCCGGAAGGTTTCAATCCGGTAAAAATCCTGGTAGCTTCCGATTATGTGCGGGCCGTACGGGGCGGTGTGGGCGAGGCCAAGACTCCCGGCAATTATGCCGCCAGCCTTTTAGCCGGTGAGCACGCCCACGAAGCCGGTTACACCCAGGTACTCTGGCTGGACGGTGTCGAGAAAAAATATCTTGAAGAAGTGGGCTCCATGAATATTTTTTTCGTCATTGACGATGAAATAATCACACCTGAATTAAATGGCAGTATCCTACCGGGGATTACCCGCATGTCGGTCATCGAGCTGGCCAAACACTGGAACGAGAAGGTGTCGGAAAGGAAAATCAGTATCGATGAATTGATTCAGGCACACGCTTCCGGCAGCCTCAAAGAAGTTTTTGGTGCCGGAACCGCGGCCGTTATTTCACCGGTCGGTCAAATTAAATACGGAGACCATGTAATTACCATAAACAACAACCAAACGGGCCCTGTGGCCCAAAAATACTATAAGGCCATCACCGAAATTCAATACGGCCAGGCTGATGATCCAATGGGATGGATTGTGCCGGTGGATTAAGACGGAGAGCAGGACAAAAAAAAATCGGAACGTAAATTTGTGGAACAGAATAAGCAAAAAAATCATCTAACTGCTTTCATTTCCAAAATGAAGCAGGAAAACTTGCCAACTCCCGTAATCGACACCTTCAGTCATTACTACAGCGAGGTGTTCACTGGAGAAACCGGTCTGATACACGACCGGGACATCCGGCCTGTGGGCTCAACTGAAATTGAATCATACGATAGCATTTTAGAATACGGCAGCGACGGTATCAACGTCTTTCCCCAGACGGTTCGTATAGTGCTTAATGGCGGACTCGGAACAAGCATGGGACTGACGGGCGCCAAATCTCTGATTGATATTAGAGATGGAATGTCTTTTCTGTATGTCATCATGAAGCAGGCTGAAAACAGCGATGTTGCCTTGGCATTTATGAACAGTTTCAACACCCACGATGATACAATGGCGGCACTCAAGAAGCTGAAGCCGCCAACATTTCCGTACACTTTTTTACAACACAAATTTCCCAAAATACTTCAACAGGATTATTCCCCGGCAAGTTGGCCTGAAAATTCGAAGTTGGAATGGAATCCCCCTGGTCATGGTGATGTCTACACCGCCCTTCTGACCTCCGGTATGCTGGATTCACTTCTGGCCGGCGGAATTACTTATGCCTTTATATCAAACTCTGACAATCTGGGTGCACGGCTGGATGAATCACTTTTAGGTTACTTTGCACATCGACAGTTTCCCTTTATGATGGAAGTCGCTCAAAAGACGCCGATTGATAGGAAAGGTGGCCATCTTGCACGGCTTGGGAACGGCCGTTTTATTTTGCGGGAAGCCGCCCAGTGTCCCGAGAATGAACAGGATTTGTTTCAGGACATTCAACGCTACCAATTTTTTAATACAAATAATATTTGGATTAATCTGAAAGCATTGAAAAGGCTTTTCGAACGACAAAAAATACTCTATCTGCCGTTGATTCTCAACCCCAAAACATTAGACCCAAGGGATAAAAGCAGCCCAGCGGTTTACCAGATTGAATCCGCCATGGGGGCTGCCATTTCTCTTTTTGAAGGTGCAACGGCGATTATTGTTCCGCGATCTCGATTTTATCCAGTCAAAACAAGCAACGATCTGTTGACAGTCCGGTCCGATTGTTTTGTCTACAATATCGACGAAAGCCTGCGCATAAACCCGATTCGATTGAAGCAAAACAAACCGGATGTGGCCAGAGTAGATCTGGATCCAAAATACTACGGTAAAATTGACGATCTCGAAAAAAGATTCAAAAATGGGATTCCCTCTCTGGTGGGTTGTGATGCGTTGACGATCAAAGGCGATGTGCTATTTGAGAAAAACGTCAAAATTAGAGGCTCCGTGATCATAGAAAACACTCAGCCGACCCAAGCGATTATCAGTCAGGGAGCTGTTATCGATCATGATCTTTATTTATAGCAGCATGTTAGGGCTTTCCATCACCTCCCGTGATTTCAACCCACATTGAATGGTTCTTTCCCTTCTTATTCTTGGGGTTAATCTCTATTCAGGGAATAAAAAAGATGAGAGTAACCAAAGCGATTATTACCGCCTCCGGTCGGGGAACCCGTTTTCTGCCCGTCTCAAGCGCATACCAGAAAGAAATGGTTCCGGTCATGCACAAACCTCAGCTTCAGTGGGTAATCGAAGAGGCGCTTGAGTCCGGGATTTCAGACATTGCGATTGTTGCCAGAGAGGGAGTTGAAGTCCTCAGGAGATATCTGGAAATAGATAATGCACTGCTTGATTTTCTAAAAAATATTGGAAAATCACATTTGATGGACAGCGTGGTCCAATTGAAAGAAAAAGCAAAAATAACGTTTATCGAACAAAAGGAATCCGATCCTTATGGAAACGGAACGCCGTTTATTCTTGCCAAAGAATTTACGGATGGCCAACCGGTTATCGGCATGTGGGGCGATGATATCATCATACGGACGGATCCCGCTAAATCAACGGTAATTGAACAGATGCTGAATTATTATGATGAATTTAAGCCGGCTGCGGTGATGTCGGTCCAAAAAGTTCCAAGAAGTGAAATACATAAATTCGGCAGCTATGATTATTATGATGAGAACGAATCTTCAATTCCTTATCATGCTAAACTGTTAATGGAAAAACCGGATCCGGATAAAGCTCCCTCGTTCATGGCAAATTCCTGTCGATTTGTTTTGGGGCCGAATGTTTTCGAAGAGTTATCGAAAAAAATCAAAGGAAAAGATGGCGAGATTTGGCTGACGGACGCCGTTGCCAGATTAATTGAAGCCAAAAAAACCGTGATCGCGCCGCCATGGTCCGGAAGTTTGGTCGCTAGCACCGGAGACCCCATGGGGTGGTTAAAGTCAAATATATTGTTCGCCATCAATGACGATCGGTACCGGGATGAGTTAAGATCATTCGTTAAGAATATTGAATTCGACGTGTAATGAACCTGCAAAAAAGCGTATTCTTAACTTTGGCCGGTGGCCTGCTATTCGGAATTCCCTGGTATACGCCAGCACTGTTCTTCCTCATTTTTATTGCCTGGATACCCCTGTTGCTAGTGGAAGAGGAAATCCGGCATCAGGCAAATCCTTATGCTGTATTCAACTACGCCTTTGTCAGTTTTCTGCTGTGGAATATTATTGGAACCTGGTGGATTACCCAGGCTCACTTCGTGGGCGCCATCCTCATCATTTTATCAAATTCACTGTTGCAGGCCCTTGTTTTCTGGTTGGCAAGCCGTATCCGATCAATCCTGAGAATTCCCATAATGTTCCCGTTTCTAATCATCTGGATGGGGTATGAACACTTCCATCTTTCCTGGGACCTGGCCTGGCCCTGGCTCAATCTGGGAAATGCTTTGGCTACAGCCCCCGAACTCATCCAATGGTACGAGTTTACCGGCGTCCGCGGCGGCACGCTCTGGATTTTACTAACAAACTTCGCACTCTTAAGCATATTAAAAACCTATCGGGAAAAGGGGTTGCGTTCTGGCATTCCATTGGCAGCGATCACCGTGCTGCTCCTTCTGCTACCATCTGTTGGATCGTATCTTATTTTTCAAAATTTTGAAGAGAATGAAGAAACAGTAAACATCGCCCTGATCCAGCCCAATTTAGATCCATATACCGAAAAGTTTAACCCGCAAAACCATGCTCGACACGTGGCGCAATTTTTCGATACGGCGGATGCGATAATCGATGACGAAACCCAATTTCTATTGGGTCCGGAAACCCTCATTGTGGAGCAAATTGACGAGAGTGATCCCGGCAGTTCATTATACTTCCGGAATTTGCTGAAATTTCGGCAAAAATATCCCAAACTAAATATACTCCTGGGCATACACAGCTTCCGAAAGCTCAGCAATGATGACATCCCTCCGGGAAGTCGTTTCAATCGCGAGAAAAACTTTTACTATGAGGCTTTTAATACGGCGCTTTTTCTGCCAGCCGGTTCTGATTCTGCACCCCAATATTACCACAAAACCAAATTAGTGCCCCTATTCGAGCGCATGCCTTTCGTTCAATATCTGAGCTTTCTGGGAAAATACTCCCTGGAGCTTGGCGGATACACAGGCACCTATAGTCAACGTCAGGAAAACACAATATTTAAAGTGCCTGATGAATCGATGACCATCGTGCCGATCGTTTGCTATGAATCAATTTTCGGCCCCTACTGCGCCCGGAACCTTCCGGAAGAAAAAGGTTTTATCTGCATGATCACCAATGATGGTTGGTGGAAAAATACACCCGGCTATCTTCACCATTTCAACTTCAGCCCGGTCCGCGCCATCGAAAACCGCCGAGATTTTGTTCGAGTTGCCAATACAGGAATTTCCGCCATTATCAATGCCCGGGGCCTAATTGTCGCCAGAACCCCCTGGTGGAAAAAAGCGACCCTCAAAGGAAAGGTTCATCTTCGCGCGGGGCAGACGTTCTTCGCTCGGAACGGCGACTATATCGGCCGGATTTCTCTGGTAATTGGCGGATGTCTGATTGTATACGCTATAATTCGAAAATTAATAAAGCCTCTGATCTAGAGAAAGGAGTCTTTTAGGTTTCTCACAATTTATCGTGCCAACTCCCCAGTGAAAAGCTTGAATTTTCTGCAGAAATATCGATTTAAGGCAATTTAAAATCTGATCCTTCCGACCAAAAAGCTTAATTTTATATTATTCCTTTTCCTTGACACTATAGGCTAACTTTTTTAATCTTTCAGCGCAAAACCACTTTTTTATCAGCTTGACTTGATCCAATCACTCAATTTAAAGGGGGAAAAATGCGAAAAGGATACATCTTAATTTTCGGGCTGATTGCGATTATTTCCTTGTCTCTACCGGTCTCGGCAGCAAATCCGAGGGTTCTTATCACGAAGCCGGATGACGGTGCTACCGGCGTACCGATTAATGTGGGTGAAATCAGTATATTTTTCAGCGAACCGATGGATACCAAAACATGGTCGATCCTGCAGATAATCGACCACGAATTTCCGCCGGTAATGTCAATGGAACCGCCTTGGAAGGATGAACAGACCTTTATCTTAAAGCTGGGCAAATTAAAGCCTGGAACCAAATACGGGCTGCAACTCAATAGCGGTACCAAGAAAGGTTTCAAGTCTGCCAAAGGCACAGCGTTAACACCAATGCCGATCCGTTTCGAGACCACTGGCCAAACGGGCGGGGAAGATACAGGCGGCGGTCAGGATGAGAGGACGGAGCCGGCCGAAAAGAAGCCTGATAAAAAACCGATGACAGACCAGGAGAGAATCGCCCTTCACATCACTGGCGGAACCCTGGGGATCTTTTTCCACGAATTCGGTCATGGCCTGATCGACATGTATAAACTGCCCGTTACCGGACGTGAAGAGGATGTGGTCGATGAGTTCTCTACCATGCTTCTACTTTATGCCCGCGAGGAGGGGGCCGATTATATGCCCGAGGTTGTCTGGGGGTTCGCTGATTTATGGCGGCTTATGGGCAAACACGGAGGTAAAACGCCGTGGTGGGACGAGCACACCGATAGCATGGTTCGTTTTGGTAATGTTCTCTGCCTGTTGTACGGCAGTTCACCCAAAGAGTTCCAGGGACTGATGGATAAATATATGAAAAATCAGGATCGCAGGCAATACTTTTGCCGCCAAGAGTATCCTGAAAAGCAGGCCGCCTGGAATACCCTTCTGAAGGATCACTTAACAGAGAATGGGGGCCAGCCAAAGGGAAAAGTGACAGTCGTCTACGGTGAGACAAAAACGGAGTTTGGCCGCCAGTTCGAACAAACCATAAAAGAGGAACAGGTTTTCGAACAATTGGCCGATGGTATCTCAAAGGGATTTATACTGCCTTACGATATTCAGATTGTTCCAAAGGATTGTGGTGAACCCAACGCTTACTGGGATCCGCAAAATCACCAAATCATCATGTGTCACGAAATGATAAAACTTTATATCGATCTGATGGAAAAGGAATATTCCGGAGGTGGTGGCACCGGTGGGAGTGGTGGCGGTGAAACTGGCGGAAGCGGTGGTGGTGGTACCGGTGGGAGCGGGGGCGGCGGTCAGGAAGCTTCCAACGATCAAAGAATTTTTGGAAGATGGGGGGGGCGTATGGATAATCGAGGTATTACGTATACTTGGGGACTAAGTTTAACCAACAACGGTCGATATGAGTTTCTGCATGAACAATGGCGCATGGGCCAGCGGTACTATTGGGAAGACCAGTCGGGCGCCTACTCCGCTCATAACAATACAATTACCTTTATGCCCCAGGACGGTTCTCAAGTTGGCGGGAGGACGAGCTACAACTACACTGTCCAGGGCAACATGCTAACCATAAAGCGTGTTCCAACCCTTCAGGGAGGCGATATGGTTTTCCATAAACTTCAATAAAGACCGTGGCCTTGCTCACACCGCACAAAATCATCGGGGTTTACCAAAACGTTTGGATTCATATTTATTTGGTTTGAGAAACGCCTTAAACGGGTTTGATTCAAACTGTAAGGTATTAATTTTCATAATTTCTTTCAAGGATGGCCAGTTCCTTCGCCAAAAGGGGCATAACTTTGTCGGCCGGCATCTTTGCCAATTGGTCCAGGGGGGTCTGCGCTGCCAGTTTCTCGAGGATCAGAAGACCCACGTAATAACCGGCTTCCGGTGGGACAGACGTCTCATTGGGCTCGGCCCCGAAGTAGATCCGCTTAAGGCGATGATCATTACGCCCGAGGTTTTTTTTCAGATCTTCCGCTAATAAAGGCAGAAGCTCATAACAACGATTCATTTTTTCTACGGGAAAGCCCAGGTAAAAACTGCGGCGATGACCCGGCACAACAACCGCTGATGCATAAGTTGCCAGACCTTCAGCCCAAAGTAAACGGTAGAGCCCTCCCCCAGGCTGAAAGAAACTGAAGTGATACAGATGGAACATTTCATGCGCTAATGTGATATAAATTTGCTGTTCATCACCCAAATTGAATGTTTCCAAACCGATGGCGATGATGTTCCGATTGTCGAAGGGTAAGGCTTTTCCCTTGAAGCTGAATGATATCGTAATATAAAAATCGGTTGCGGGCACAAAATCAGGAAGCTGCTTTCTAAATTCGGTCACCATCAGATTGATTTTTTTCTCTAAATTACGATTAAGATGGCTTATCTCCACCATTCTGGGTGCTACCTCATCCCAAAACAAGCGGATGCAGTTTTGCTTGTAACGATCTCTCTCTATACCATTCTTTCCTCGGTAGATGGCATCTTTAAAAAACCGGGGATATTTAACTTCAAGCATTGTATCCCAGTGGTCCAAACGGTCGGGCCAGCCCATTTTAGAACATTTTTGATAATAGGCTTGGAAATCGTTTACAACATTTATTACCCGATAGGAGTCATTGACTTGAACAGAAGATTTTATTGCCATTGCTACAGTGGCCGCGACCCATAGTAGCCATAGTGACAAAACAAAAAAGACCAGGCGCCTTTTCATTCTCTCCTCCTATAAGATAAACCCCTTAGCTGTGGATGAATTCAACAATTTAAAACATTCTGAAGATATTGACATCAAAATCTATAAAAAGCCGCCTTCTGCTTTCAGATGAAAAACTCAGTAGCAATCAGAGCATTAGCATCATTGTTGATCCGGACAAACCCAGAAGGGCTTTCATCTACAGCGTTTATACAGATATACAGATGGATAGGCTTGTCTGGTATCTGAGAGATTTTTTCCCTCAACTATAAAACAAAAGCGAATAGCCGAAGTACTTCAAAATAGTCATTCGACACAAATCGAATGGTGTGCGGCTGTGTTAATACGGCCCCCGGGAAAAAAGAAGCTTTCATGGCCATTGCATGTTCCTTATAGCAAATGTCAACCGTAAATTCATCCGGCATTGACAAGCGGCATTTCGATACATCATCCTGAAGGGCTGTTTGAACAGCTTCCCTGATCCTTTCAGTCGCTACACGGGGATGGATATTGATGGTGGCGTTACCTGAACCTCGCTTGACGGCGACAGTTGTAATACCGGGAATCAGCAACCCGGCTTCCTCACAAATACCTTTATCTCCGGATACGAATACCAGCGGGACATTGACCAGGGCGGCGGCATGGGCGTATATGTGCAGCTCCGAGGCATATCGCCCGTTTATCATTAGAGTGGCGATATTGCCTGAAAATGTGTGGGCAAGCGGATTGTCAATCGAGCCGGCCCGGGAATGATAACCGATCATCAGCATGGCCTGAAAACTATCATCTAACTCCTGCACCATTGAGAAAGGGTGACCGCTCCAGCCTCTGATCAGACGAATTTTCCGTGGCAATTTGGAGGCAATCAAATTCCTTCCGGTGCCATGGGCGTCTTTGATCCAGATTTCCGTAGCTCCGGCCTGCATCGCACCTTCACAGGCCGCGGAAACCTCAGCGGTCATTTGTTCACGAAACTCCTGATAATCAGGTTTCACCTTTTCGGTCTCATCCCAATGGGACGCTCCGGTTACCCCTTCGATGTCTGCGCTAATATAGACTTTCACTTTCAGCCACTTTTGTTTTCAGGTTATGGGTATAAGGGTAAAGCTCAGGATCTCATCTTTCAAGCTGAAATTAAATTTGGGGCAAGCTCAAAAAGGGTACAGCAGATATTGCCTCCACAGTTGCCGCCAATGCTTCTCATCAGCTTGCCAGTTTTCCACGACAGCGGCCGGGTCTTCGCCCGCCAATATTTGACTCAACACCGTTTCGGATCCCAGCAAATTTTCTTCTTCTTCCAGGCGGTAGTCATTCGGATACAAAAACCACAGCAAGGCAGCTATTTCCAACCCCACACGTACTGGCCGAAGGGCCTGACGATCGGTCACCAAAATAAAAACGCCCTGGCATTTCTTGCCTGAATATTTGCTTGATTTTGGAACGAAAGAAACCGGGTAGAATCGAACACCTGGCAGGCCGCTGGCATTCAGTGCAGCAGCCAACTGCACCCCATCGATCCAGGGTGCGCCGATCTGTTCAAAGGGCACAGCGGTGCCGCGCCCCACAGAAATGCGGGTTCCCTCAATGGCCCCGATTCCGGGATATAAAGTGGCCTGTATCAAATTTTGAATGTTGGGAGATGGGTTCACCCAGGGCAAACCGGTTTCATCAAACCAATATCGACGTCGCCAACCTTTCATTTTGATAACGGTTAAATCCAGGTCAATATTATTTTCAGCTTGAAAAAGCAGCGCGAGTTCTCCCATGGTCAGCCCGTGGCGGATGGGCATCCTGAAATATCCTGTAAACCCGATAAACTTTTCATCCAGCAGGGGACCTTCAATGCGTATACCGTTTATCGGATTGGGTCGATCCAGCACTGTGACTTGGATATTTTGTTTGGCGGCAGCCTCCAACATATAGGCCATCGTGGTCATATATGTGTAGAAACGTGTACCGATGTCCTGCAGGTCGATAACGATGGTGTCGATATCTGCCAGCATTTTGGGCGACGGTCGCAAATGCTTTCCATAAAGTGAGTGGATCACCAGCCCGGTATTTGGGTCTCTCGATGAGGGGATTTGATCATCACGGATGCCGCGGATACCGTGTTCCGGGCTGAATAGGGCAATCAATTCAAGATTACCGGCCCCGGCCAATAAATCGATTGTACTGACACCGTCACGAGCCTGGCCGGTCTGGTTGGTGAGCAAGCCGATTTTTCTCCCGCGCAGCCGATGATAGTTCTCAGCCCGCAGGACATCCAAGCCACTCATGATCTGATGTTCAGACGGTTTTTTGCTTGCCAAAAAATTCAACGGTCGAAGTTCTGTGTCATCTATCTTTGCGGGCAGATTTGTCGGGTGGTCTTGACCGGCACCAGAATTGGCAGCTATCGTGATAATGTTCTCGCGCAGATCAATTACGTTGCCTTTTCCGTCCGGATGAAGACGGTTTGAAAGAAACACAACATACAGACCGGATTCAGGATCAAGCCAAAGTTTGGTGCCTGTATATCCGGAATGGTCGATCGGCAAGGATGATCGCGTGCCTTTGCTGCGATAGAAAGATGAGTCCAGGCTCCATCCTAGACCGCGAATTTTGCCTTTTTTCAGAGGTGTCGAAGGTGAAACCATGGCAGTAATGGTATCCGGCAATAATATCTGCGTTTGGCCCAATACGCCGCCGTTCAACAACATCCGACAAAAAATTGATAAATCATCCACCGTACTGAAAAGACCGGCGTGCCCCGGATTGCCCCCCATGCGGCGGGCAGTGGGATCGTGAACCAACCCGCGAAGTATTGAGCCATCCGGGCCTCCGCATGGTCGCGCGCGCTTCCAACAGCGCTCAGTCGGTGCAACCCGGGGTTGTCGTTTTCCCGCAGGATGATATATGGTGTCGTGCATACCCAGTGGTCTAAATAGGCGTTTATAGGAAAATTGACCAAGTGTCAGTCCACTCGATCGTTGAACGATTTCTCCCAACAAAATGAAATTCAAGTCGCTGTAGACGATGCGCTTGCCAGGTGGCATCACCGGCATATCATCAATTATCTGTTCAATTGCAGCGCGATATCCCCTCCAACGTCTGGCAGGATTGATTCCGGGTCTCAAGCCCGACATGTGTGTCAGAAGATGTCGCACAGTTATTTCAGATTTTCCATGACGTTTAAATTGGGGAATGAATGCGGCAACAGGATCTTCCAGCGAAATCCGCCCGGCTTCTACCAGCTGCATAATACTGGTCGTCGTAGCAACTACTTTGGTAAGTGATGCCAGGTCGAATATTGTATCAACGGTCATCGGTTCGAAGTTGGGTACTTTCGTACGATGGCCAAAAGCTTTACGATATAGAACATTTTCGTTTTGTCCAACGAGAACAACGGCACCCGGCAGACGATTTTCCTGGATGGCCTCCTCAACCAGGTCGTCAATCCAACAAAGCTTTGCTAAATTGGGAAAATCGGCCGACGCAAGAGCT